>JAGTUW010000382.1 GCA_018224345.1 Bacteroidota bacterium | reverse complement strand
GCCCCGATTTCAAGCTCCCCGTTTGCGACGGGCGCACCGGGGGCGCATCTCGAAGTTGGCGCATCCATGCTGGAATTTTCACCACAGAGTTCACAGAGAGCACAGAGGAAAGTGTCTCTGTGTCCTCTGTGTCCTCTGTGGTGCCATTCTTCAACCCTTCCCGATGAGCCGCTTCAGATAGCGCCGGATCAGAAACACGCGTCGTGCAGACGAGGATTTCTCATACATCATGCGCACGACGTCGGAGCGGTCGGCGGAGAGAGTCGCGGCATCGGGCTTCTTCCTTGCCCAGCCCCAGACCCCGTCGAATTCGAAACTGTCATAGTCACGATGTGGAACAACGAGTAGATTGAACACATTCTCGATCTGCGCGACGTCGCGTTCCTCGGCGGGAAGCGCTTCGACCCATTCCTCTCCTTCGCTGACCGAGGGAGTCCACAACATATCGTCGAACAGTACCCACCCTCCGGGTTTCAGCAGACGGTCGGCCAGCAGAAAACTGAACCCGTCGGAATCCCAGGTATGTCCCCCGTCGATGAACACGAAATCAAATACCGGTGTGGTTACACCGTCGCTCGTGTGCTCTTCCAGCACCTTCATCAACTCCCAGGTGTAGGAGCGGGCCGCGAATACCGGTGTGACATAAGAGGAGAGTCCGCAGCGTTCCAGCAGCGTATGGATATCAGGATCACGTTGCCGGGATATGACATTGTCCATCGTGATGACAGAACCACTGCCGGTCTCGTCCAACGCAGCCGCCATGTAGCAACTCGATACGCCATGCGCGAAACCGAGTTCCAGAATACGCGCGGGACGCTGGGAGAGCACGAAATCATAGATCAACCGGCCACGCTCGGGAGGCATGTGCGGGATATCGGCGACAATGCGCAGCACTTCTTCAAATTTCAACGAAAACTCCACAACGATGATGAGGATGTGTTTCTCTCCCCGAACAATATACCCAATGCGGAGGGGAACGGACAAACAGCCCTGCTCATTGGAGCTCCTCCGGGGATCGGGCATGAAAAACGGCATAGTTGCCGGCGACGGCGTCGGGATTGTGCGGTCCTGTATCCACACCGAGCGGGACGATAACCGCGCCCCGCGCACGCCATGTGGCGATACTGTCCGCTGTTGTCATTTCCGCGTAGGCCACGTCATGAATACTGTGCAGCGAGAGTTCGGGATGGTGCGCACGGATGGTCGGTAACACACTTCTCGGCAGGGTGATGTGCCGTGTATCCAGCTTGTTGACAGCATCGTGAAGCTGCTGCTCGGCAGTGTAATCCGGTTTGTTCACCAACAACAGCGCCGAGACGAAGAGCAGCGCAGCAATGCCCACACTCATCCATGCCAGACGCCGTGCCCCGCCGGCCGATGTGTCCTCTGTCATGGAGCCAGTCAGACGTTGCCAGCTCACCGTGCCGAACAACAGGAAGATCACGGCGAAAGCAGGGAAGAGATACCAGCGGTACACCAGCGCCGGATTGAACTGCAGGTATACGAGTAACGCGGTAAAACCGAGAGCGACAACGAGGCTGCCGCGCATGGCTGTCAGGCGCGGACGCATCAGCATCATCACAGGTAAAGCGACGAGCAGCAACAGCTCCACCGGATTGGCATTCCACTTTTCGAACAGCAGTTGCAGCCAGCCCGTGTACACGGCGGGTTCGTCGGAAAGCCGCATCAGGGCTATGTACATGGTGAAGACCCAGTTCTTGAGTATCCCGAGATTGGTGAAGGCCGCAGGCCAGAGCAGCGCAATGAACAGCAGTACCCAGGCGATATGATGCAGGACACCGCGGAGATAAGACTTTTTATCTCCGCTTTTCCAGAACATGATTGCGGCCCACAGCGAGATGAAAAACACCAGGAACATCCCGTAGGCGACAGTGATGATGGAAGCGGCAAAAAAGAATTGCGCCGCCCGGCGGCATTCCTTGCAGCCATGTTCCTCGTAGAGATACCAGCAGTAGAGAAAGAGGGAAGTGAGCAGTCCGAACGGCAGATGCATGTTGAAGCCGACCACGGCCATGGCCCAGGCGGAAGACGCCGGCAGCAGCAGCGGCAGGGGCGTGCGTGCCTGCGGAACACGCCGGCCGATCAACCACAGCGCGAGTATCCAGATATACAGCCAGAACAGGTTCGACAGACGCAGACGCCATTGCGGTGTCAGCGAAGCGACCAATGGCTGTATCGCCGCGGCGGGATAAAAGGCCAGCGGCGGGTGATAGTGGCGATGAAACCCCGTACTGCCGGAGGAACGGATGTAGTCTGAGAGACGCTGCCGGGAAGCGGGATCCTGCATCGCACCGATGCCCATGCGTACGAACTCCGCGATACCGATATCGTCGTGATCCGTCCAATTGACAAAGACCCCTCGCTCCACAGCGACCAGGTAATCGCCCTCGTCATAGGTCAGAGGGTGGCCGGATCGATGCAGAAAGAATGATGCAGTACCGAGCAGCAGCGCCGCTATGAGGATGGCATTGTATGTGGACCGTGTAAGCAGCATTTCATGTTGCGGCAATGTTCGTTCATCCTGTCAGATCATCTTGATTTTCTTGTATGCATAGAAGCACATCCTCAGCAGAATCCAGCCGTGGGAAAAGCGGCTGATATTCGTCGTGCCGTAGGTGCGCTCCCGATAGCGGATGGGAATTTCCGTAATTTTGAGGTTGAGCTTGGCGGCGCCGAATATCAGATCGAAATCACCGAAGGGATCGAAGTCCCCGAAGTAATGTCTGCCTGCGGCGATGTGCTC
>JAGTUW010000381.1 GCA_018224345.1 Bacteroidota bacterium | reverse complement strand
TCGATGCGTCCGGCCTTCCCAGCGGCGTCTATCTCTATCGCCTCGATGTGGATGGCAACACGCAGACGCGCAGCATGCATCTGATCAAATAAGGCAGAGCGGAACGACACTGCTCAGCATCCACCAGTGACGACCGGCAGCATCCTCCCTTCAGCTCACAATGCCGGAAAGACAGGCCCCGCAACTCGCGGGGCCTGTCTGATTCAGGTCATTATCTGTCCGTCCCCGCCTCGCGCATGATGAACAGCATTTCCGCTGCGATCTGCAGGCAGCGATCTGTATAAACGGATTCCTCCTCCGCAGTGCCGTCGGCCTGCTTTGGATCCAGATAGGGGAGTGAAAAACGTGCCGTTGCGCCATGGACGATGGGACAGGCCTCATCGGCATCATTGCAGGTCATGACGGCGGCAAAATCCGATGAAGGTGTGGAAGCATCGTCATAGGTTTTCGAGAATTCTTCGGCGGGCGGGGCGGAAGGCGCGTAGCGGATGCCATACAGTGGATTCTCTCCTTCACGGGCGACCGTGATGTCGAAGCCGCAACTGCGCAGAGCGCGGACGGCATTGGGATGAAAGGCTGTCGCTTCCGTGCCCCCGGAATACGTCCGCACATGGTCAAGACCGGTCTTCCAGGCCAGCGCCTGCGCCCAGAGGCGGCTGATGTGGCTGCGGCGCGAATTGTGCGTGCAGATGAAAATCAGTGCTGCCGTCTGCCCGTTTCGCTGCCGTTCGTCTATCCACACCGCAATTTCGCGCAGAACAGTGCGCCGTTCATCGGGAAGATCCTTCAGTCGCTGTTCGAGGATGGGGAGTTGCTGTTCAATCCCGGGAAACAATGTGCGTGTCATTGTAATACTCATTATTTGTGTCGGAAATATCGAACTGTACAGGGAAATGCCCGTGGAATGTCATTCCGGCGGAAAGAACGTCACTCTGCCGGTAAACCGGTCCTCTCATGCGCAATCCTTTTTCGCATCGCCGGTAGGGACAGCGGACGGAAAGTACTTCGCTCGCAGACGCAGTGATACATTGACCAGGGCGATGAGCACAGGGACTTCCACCAGCGGTCCGATCACCGCGGCGAAGGCCACACCGGAGTCGATACCGAACACCGCGACCGCGACCGCGATGGCGAGTTCGAAATTGTTGCTGGCAGCGGTGAAGGACAATGTCGTCGTTTTCTCGTAATCGGCTCCTGCCTTCCTGCTCATCCAGAACGATACGAGGAACATCACGACAAAATAAATCACCAGAGGAATGGCGATGCGCATGACGTCGAAGGGGAGTTCGACAATCGCATCTCCCTTGAGCGAGAACATCACGAAAATCGTGAACAGCAAGGCGATCAGTGTGACCGGGGAAATGCGCGGTATGAATACCTCGTGATACCAGTCCTTCCCGCGTGCACGCACCAGGAAGAAACGGGTCAACATACCGGCGACAAACGGGATGCCGAGATAGATGAGCACCGATTCGGCGATATCTCCCATCGAGATATCGACGACCGAACCCTCCAGACCCAACCACTCGGGGACCACGGTGATGAACACCCAGGCATAGACCGAATAGAACAGCACCTGGAAGATGGAGTTGAAAGCTACCAGTCCCGCCGCATATTCACTGTCGCCGCAGGCCAGCTCATTCCAGACGAGCACCATGGCGATGCAGCGGGCAAGACCAATGAGAATCAGGCCGGTCATGTACTCCGGCTGATCGGGCAGGAAGAGCACGGCCAGCGCGAACATGAGGATGGGACCGATCACCCAGTTCTGCACCAAAGATAGGCTGAGAATGCGGATGTTGCGGAACACATCCCCGAGCTCCTCGTAGCGCACCTTGGCCAGGGGCGGATACATCATCAGTATCAGTCCGATGGCAATGGGAATATTGGTGGTACCGACATGAAAACTGTTCCAGAAACCGGTAATTGCCGGGATAAGATGTCCGAGCAGTACGCCCACGATCATGGCTGCGAAAATCCACAGTGTGAGAAATCGATCGAGGAAGGACAAACGCTTCACGGATGGTGTATTGTTGTTCATCAGCTTGATTCCGAAGTAAAATGTGGTTGTATTGAATTGAAGTGCGCTGGCGTCGCGATCATGTCCTCTCGCTCCTGTCTTTCGCGTTGCAGGCGACAACAGGCAGACGCAGTCGCTGCAGATCGGCGCTGAATTCGGGAACGTTGCTCCAGCGTTTGCGGAAACTGCGGGACAGATCCTTCTGCAGCGCTGTGTCTGCTGTCAGACGGTACTGCATCCAGCGTCCTTCCCGGCGCGCGGCGACCCAGCCCCCGTTGCGCAGTATGTTCAGATGACGCGACACCCGCGCCTGGGGCACGGCAAGAACGTGTTCGATGTCGCAGACACAGAGCTCCCGTTCGTTGAGTAACAGGTTCAGAATGCGCAGACGGTTGATGTCGGCAAGCGCCTGCATGAGTGTTCCCAGCCGCTTGACGGACACCGCGTCCGCCCCTGATTCATTGTGTGTGTGATCGCTCATTTGTGTGATCGCTCATTTGTGTATTCTCGTATTCATGTATTCGGATAAACGAATATAATAGCTGTGGGAGTTCCATGCAAGCCCGGCTTTTCTTGCAGGCAGGCCGGAAAAAATATTATATTGGAGGAAATATTCGTTTTGCAGGTTTCCCGTCAAAAAGCTTTACCGGAGGTCTCATGAACATTCGCATCCTGCCCCTTCTCCTCTTTCCATTCTTTCTCACCATTGCCTGCAGTGACGACGATCCCGCCGGTACGCCTCAGGCGCGCTCCCTTTATTATGTCATCCAGTCCGCCGACGGGGAGGACGGTTTGTACCGGTACGACATCGATGCCGACAGACAGCATTTGCAGACCACGGAAACCGTGACCTGGCTTTCGCAGGTGGCGAAAAACGGCATCGTCATCTATGAAACCGCGAACGGTTCGACCAGGAATTTGTGGGGTCGTTGTGAAGGCGGGGAAATCCTGCCCGTTCCCATGCCCGTGGCGGAAGATCCTTCGAATGAATTCATCTACGGGCGGGAGAAAGCCGCGCTTTCGCATGAAGGACATCACCTCGCGTTCACCGCCTGGCACAGGCCGCTGGGGGCGACGGATTCCACGCTGTGGAAACTGTATCTCTGCGTATTCGACTGCGGCGTATGGAAGATGGACAAGACCGAAATCGGCAGCGTCGTCGAGGATTACTATGCTGACAGTGCGTCCTTCGCACCGACACATCTCATCCCGCTCTGGATGGGCATTTCCACTGACGGCAGTACTGTCGCCATGGAGATGTTTGTTCTCGACCGTCAAGCCGATGGGACCCAGCATCACCGTCACCTCATGCTGGGGGGGACACTCGATCAATTTCATATCCTGACTGACCTTCCGGTCCACACATCTCCCCGTTATCTGTTCGACCCGGTCACAGCGGAAATACTCTTTTCCGACGGAAGAATTTTCGACTGCCGTGACGGAAGCGAACGCTTCGGAACGGATATGGGAAGCCCCGGGGCCAGGATCGGTAATTGGGAAACAGAGAGGATCCTGACCGCCGGCAGCAGGGAAGTGGCGCTGAGCGCCGGCCTGTATGGTGCGACGCAATTGTTCCGGCCGCTCGACGGCAGAGTGCACGAGGTGCCCACGCTCGGCGAGGATCTGCGCGTACAGTACCCGGAATTGAGATTCTCAAGCACGAACGTATGGCGCCGGCTCAGTCCTGACGGTACATGGCTCGCCGTCAGCGTGCCCCGCGACGAGGATCAGATGCTCTTTGTCATTCGCCGTGACGGGACGGACCTGCGGCTGGTCACTACGGGGAACTTCGAACTGCCCTTCGTGGTATCGGACGTTGCTCCATACTGATCGGCACAACACGGAAAGAAGCATCAATATTTCCGTTGTGTCTGATCACAATCATCAGTAATATGGAACGCTGCGGCATCACCTTCCAACGGAGACGCGGTATCCGCAGCATTGTTCCATAGCATTGCGGAGTAACGATGCGACGAGCATACAATTCCCCCGGCTCATCTGCGGAAGCAGATCACAATTCCGGGCACAGTTTTCCCCTGTGCAAGGCAGGACTGTCCTTGCTCGCGTTTCTTCTCCTGTGCGCCTCGCCGGCAATTGCACAGCGTGTACAGATAGAGAACACTATGGGAGTCGGCCCCAACCTGGGTTGGTATCAGAGCGGCGACGCGGAAGAAGGTGCATTGTTCTTCGGCTTCCTGGGACGTGCGCGTCTGGGAAACAATGTCGGCGTGGAGATGTCACTTTCCTATCGTGACGCCGAACTGTTTCATACCGGGACCCTCGATCCTCACAGATTGACAGCGGATGTCACCTATGTCCCTGTCACCTTTTCACTGATGGTCTTTTTTCCTCTCGGTTCCTTTCTCAATCCCTATGCCACGGGAGGGGTCGGTTACTATTACACCATTGAATCCTACACCATCGCCCGTACGGCCCCCGAGGAAATCCGTCAACTGTTGAAGGACGAACAGAATTTCGAAGCGGGCTATCATTTCGGACTGGGACTGGAAATACCCTTCAGCAGCAACCTGGCGTTTCATGGCGAATTCCGTTACCTGTTTCTGGGAACGGAAATCAAGACCATTCGGGATCTGACGACACTGGACACTGATACCAAAAACAGCAACGGTATCATGTTCAGCGCCGGGCTTATGCTCTATCTCTGAATCCACGTGCCTGCGCCTGTGTATGATGCGGCGCCTCCTCACCGTTTCTGCCTCATTTCTTCACTGCCTCTGCCGCAGTGTTTCTGTATTACTGCGGTGATATCAGTACACCGGAGAATTCCACCTGCAGGGTTTCAGGCAGTGTGTACAGGACCAGGCTGCCCATCAGCTTGCCGCCGTAGGCCGGGACGAAACGCACGGTGATGTCGCGGAATCCGCCGGGAGGGAGAATGAACGCACGGGGGGATGCTTCCAATTCGTCGACGGGAATGACCTGCGGCGGCGCAGTGCCGTCATGGCCACGGTGTTCGACGGAAAGCGCTCCCTGTACTTCGACGACTTCCTGCGAATCGGACGAAAGATTGGTCAGACGCACTGTGACAGTGGCCGCCTGACGGGTGAGGAGCGTGTCCATATCCACGTGTCCGGGCGTAACAGAGAAAAAGGACTGTATATCCGCTTCGACACGGAGCACATAGCGGTCCACGCGATCGCCTTCGGTGAAAACGGAAATCGTCTTGCTGACCGGTCCGTTGGTGGTGCGCGGCGGAATGAACTGCAGATCGATCGAGGCTTCACCGCCCGGAGGCAGGGTTGTGCCCGTGACCGACACCGGTGTACAACTGCACCCCGCTTCCACGCCGGTGATGCGGACAGTGTCGCTGCAGGTATTCCGCAGCACGAAGCGGTATTCGGGATTGTCGAGATGCGTGATTTCTCCCAATGAAAGCGTCGCGCCTCCTTCGATGATCAGGCAAGGTCCCTGCGGCTTCTGGCCGATGCATCCGGTGGAAGAGAGCAACAGCAACAGCGCCGGTAAGATTATTCTGTGCCACATGCGTGTACCTCTGATAATGACAAATTCTGAAACAGCGCGGTTTGTGGCGTGCATGTATCCGGCCGGAATGCCTCACTGCCTGCACTCGTTGCGTTTCGCCGCTGTCCGCGCGTTCTGCCCGTTCCGGGCATAGCAGAAAATACGTATCCTGCGTCTCCGTCCCAATGTCTCCACTCCGGATATGCCTCACGTACGTGAGGCAGCGCGGAGCGGGGCATGATATTGTATGCCGAGCGCTTGCGATGTAACTTAGTGTGATACACCTGGCTGTGCTGGCTTATGTCACTGAAAGAAAAACTTACATCCCGTCTCGCCGTCAAAATCTACATAGTGCTTTCGAGCCTGTTCATCGCCGTGTTCATCATCGACACCGTGATCATGCCCGCATTGGTGCATACCCGAAGTGAAATCACCGTCCCGGATGTCACGGAGAAAACGCCCGATGCAGCGATACGCAGGCTGCTGGATCTCGAACTGCAGCCACAACTGCATGACACCGTCGCGCATCCGACGATTGCGCCCGGACTTGTCGTGTATCAGGATCCCGTCCCGG
Source organism: Bacteroidota bacterium (assembly GCA_018224345.1). Classification (GTDB taxonomy): domain Bacteria; phylum Bacteroidota; class Ignavibacteria; order SZUA-365; family SZUA-365; genus SZUA-365. The sequence continues at coordinate 6,068 of JAGTUW010000381.1, read as the reverse complement.
GAGCCATCGTGCGCACAAAACGAAACGTATATCTCTCGGTCAGCGGCGGGGAAAGCACGCTGATCATGCCGAATCTCCGCGGACGTTCCCTGCGGGATGCCCGTATCACCATGGAACAGATGAATCTCCGTATCGGCAAAATCAACTACGAGGCATCGGAATTGCCCGCCGAAACTATTATCGCACAGAACATTTCCGCGGGGAAATCGGTCAGAAAGAACCAGGCCATTGAAATCACGGTCAGCGGTGGCAGTGACATTGAAATCGAAATACCCTATGTCATCGGCTTCCATCTCGACGAAGCGCAGCAGCTCCTGCTCGAGGGTGGCCTGCGCACCGGCACGGTTCATTACAAGGAAAGCAGTAACTACCTTCCCAATACCGTGATCGGACAGGAACCCCAGGCAGGATTGCCGGCGCGTCCGAACAGTCCGGTCGATCTGACCGTCGTCCATTGAAGCGTTGTTTCATCTTCAGCACCACATATCGATATGACGATTCATGAAATGATGCAGCAGGTCGCACTGCTTACTTCCGGCAAGTATAGCCGTGAAGACAACGTGTCGCTCATCGACATTCCTACAGTCGGGAACCGTGGTCAGGTGATATATGGAAAACTGTTCGATCAGGATGAAGGAGACACCGGCCTGCTGTATACGCCGGTCGGTCCCCTGATTGAAACCATCGACCCCATCTACCTGCTGCGCATCAATGCCTCACTGCAATGGGCACGCACTGCGCTGCTCAGCGACGACACGATCATTCTCATTGCCACCTTCGACCTTCCGACGACATCAATAAAGGAATGTGCGCGTATCATGCAGGAAGTCGCCGCAGTTGCCGACGACCTGGAATTCCGGTTTTTCTCGGTGGATGAGATGTGATTACATCCATTCGGCCCGAAGGCGCAACGGTTGCAGCGGAACAAACCCTTCACCATACTCCCCACCGACGTGAAATCCCAGACGCCGCGCGCGCCCGATCAATGAAGGCAGAAAAGAGGGATCACTGATATACGTCTCCGCTCCTTTCTCCGCATCCTTCACCGTCTCCCCGCTGTAGAACTGTGATCCGTATGCATCGATGGCCGCAAGCTTGCGCTCGAACACTTCGGAAATATCGACAATGAAGGCAGGAGTGAAATCCTCCGACATCATATAATAGTAGGCACGGGCCGGGCGAAACGCCTCCTGCGCAGCGCCTGCCTCATCCATGGTGACGATACGGCGTAATCCGGCGGCAAACAGCGCTTCCCGCACGACGATGGACGCGTGTTCATGATCGGGATGACGGTCGCGGTGCCAGGGGAGCAGTACGACGCGGGGACGCAACCGGCGGATCTCCCGTATCAGAGCCAGGCGATTGTCCCCGGTGTTGCTGATATCACCATCCGGAAAATCCATATTACCGCGATACGCCAGGCCCAGAATGCGCGTTGCTTCCGCCGTTTCTTCGACACGGCGCTCGGGCGTGCCGCGTGTACTGAGTTCGCCGCGCGTCAGGTCGACAATACCGACACGGCCGCCCTCGCGCGCGCTCATCAGCAGCGTCCCGGCGCAATACAATTCCGCGTCATCGGGATGCGGAGCGAAGGCCAGCATGTCGAGCGGCGCTTCCGGAGTATCTGAACGGTGAGGTGTCATTGTCTTCCTCGCTGTGGGTTGTCCTCGAATTCACGCAGTCGTATCAGACGTCCGTGTACTTCCTCGCGATGCGGATCCAGTGGCGTCGCGACATCGAGATAGTTGAGATAGGCCTCGCGTGCGAAACGGATGCGCCCCTGTTCCGCATAGAACAGTCCTTTCAGATACCAGGGTTTGGCCGGGTAGTAGGAGCGCTGCGTCGCCTGGTCCAGTGTTCGGATGGCTTCCCAGATCCTGCTTTGGCTGTAGTGGAAGGATGCCATGTTGCAGTAATACTCTTCGTTCAAAGGGTCCAGCGAAATCGCATTTTCATACAAAAGCAGAGCGGCATCGGTGGCGCCCTGCTGGGCACGGATGGTCGCCTGATTGTCGCGGTATCCTGCATGCGCAGGATCGAGCCGCTTGAGGCCGTCGATGGCAAGTCCCGACGCCTCGCGATCACCGATATGGAAAGAAGCGATCATGAACAGACGCAGCATATAGGTATTGATAGGCAGCAGTTGCAGGGCATTATTGAGCAGGGCCACTGCGGTCGGATATTCTCCTGCGCCCACATAGCCCGCTGCCTGTCGCAGCATCAGATCGCCCATCACACGGCGTACTTCGCCATTCTCCGGCACTCGCCCGAGAGACTCACCGAGCATGCGTACCGCGACTGTGTCATTTCCTCTGAGCACGGCGGTCTGCGCACGCAGAATTGCAGGACGTTCGGCGAGCATTCCCTGCGCGAGGAGACGCGTGCTGTCGGGCATTCCTTCAAGAATATGCGCAGGTGTGTTGCGCCGGGTGAGCATATATTCGACATCCGTGACCAGATCCTGCAGCGGACGACTGTGGAGTTTGTCGATGCGGTCAAATGGACCGTAAGGAAGTGCATCCGCCGTCACGCGCTTGGCTCCTGCGGCATCCATGCCATAGCAGGCAACGACGGCGGCGAATTGATCGAACTGAATTTGCTGAAGATGGAAAAGGTATTGCGGGTCGTCCTTCAACGCCGCAAAACGCTGAGGGAGTGGCCGCATCTTGTCCGCTTCCGCGTTTGATGCGAGGATACCGATCATCGCGCTCTCCGGGTCCGCGCTGCTGAGCCAGAGTTCCGCGTGTGGAAACACCGCCAGCACGCTGGCCAGCACGCGGCGGATGGACGGGATGTCCATGCGGGCGATGGGCAGCCATTGCATAAACACACCGTTGCCGTCAAGACGACGTGCGATACTCCGAACATACCGTTCGGTGAAAAGAAACATATCGGGTTGCGGAACGGCAAACGGCTCGGCGCTGACAATCACATCGAAGGTTTCGCTGCCGCGGTCGAGAAAGGCGGGGATGCGCTCGTTATGCAGGCGGACTTCCGCGAGGCGCCGCAGGGGATGACCATGCCGCGAACGCTCAAGCGCCAGGCGCGGTGTCCCCATCATGGGTTCGACACAGACCACCTGCGCGGGGGCGTGCATACTGACTGCCCCGAGCGGAATACCCGAACCGAGGCCAAGCAACAGCACGCGGGCTCCTTCGGGTTGCATGAGCATCGGCAGATGTCCCATACGGTACAGATCGTTTCGCACCGCGCGGGAGGATTGCATCAGCGGCTGCGCCTGATTCCAGAACAATGTCAGGAAGCGATCGTCGTCATTGCGTGCGCCGAGCTGAGTCAGTCGTCCCACCGGAGCGCGCACTTCCCCGGTAATCTGGAAATTGACGGGATCGAAATAATTACGGAACGAGGGTTGCGCGGAGGGAAGCGCCAGGTAGCCAATCAAAATAATTGCAGCCAGGGTGATCGCATGGCCCGGCGTTTTCCGGAAATCGCGGATGAATTCATAGACGGCGAGCAGCATTCCCACCGCGATCAACGCGATTGCAACGTGCTGAACATCCACGATGGTACGGAGGAAGAATCCGGACAGCAGGCCGGTACTCAGTGAGACAATCAGCGGAACGCGTAGATCGACATGTTGTTTTGTTGCCGCAGGTGGCACCGATGCAATGGTGAGTGCACAGATACTGAGAATGAACCCCGGCAGGACACCGGAGAGCAGGATGCCGGTTGCACTGTCTTCATACCACTGCTGATAGAACATCGGGAAGCGGTCCGTCCAGAAGTCGAGCAGAAACAGGGCCGTCAGGAGTACCGAAAGCAGGGCTGCGACGACGGTGACATCGGGCATGGACGCATGTCGTGGCAGGCGTGTTCTCAATGCACGGGAGAGCAGCAGGCCGCAGCCCACTGCCGCCACGGTACCGGCCAGGAGCAGCATCCCGCTGCCGTCGACGGCGACGGGTGTTTCGGCGATCAGATGGAGCATGACCGGAAGAACGAATGCCAGGAGCGCCGGGAGTCCGTAACGCAGGGGCACTGCCGGGGACGGCAAGCGGCCTGCACGGCGAGAATCTTTTTTTGCGGACTCGGTTTCGACCGGGACTTCCCGCAAGGGGAGCAGAATCCCCAGCACCGCAATACATTGCAGCAGAAAGAGCCAGGGCAGGGGAAGGACGCTCAGCAGCGACAGCACAGCCGCACCGATGCCCATTCCCAGCAGCACCCAGCCGCTCTCCGTCACGGAGATATCCCGGTCGTCCTCACGGTGTGCCATGCTTGCCGTCACGGCATCGAGTGGCAGTCCGGCGAATACCAGGCCGATCAGCAGCAGCCAGAAGAATTGCAGCGGGGAGGATGTCCCGTCGAGGAAGGGGAGTCCGTCACTGAGCAGAAACAGCAGCCAGAACAGTACTGGCGACAGCAGTGCGGGCAGTGCGGCGGTCAGTGTTTCGAGCCGTCCTGGGTGGAGGCGGACAAACAGACGGGTTGCTGACGGCAGCAATGGATGTCGCAATGCCATGGCGACGAGAAAGGGCAACACGGCCAGTGCGAGGGGATAGGAGCCGAACCAGGCATTGGGAAAGAGCATGCGCAGCATTGCATCCCAGAACAGGACAATACTTCCCGCCGCGACACCACGAGCAAACAGACCGGTCAATACATGAACATGCAAGGGCACCCCGTGATTGATGATACTACGGAAAAAATACCAATCCTGAGCCGGGAAGCAAACTTTCGATTCCGGATTGTTTCGATTGCGGAACAGTGTCGATATAATTCCGAGAAAAGCCCCTGCCTGCCCCGTCGAAGCGCAGCGTAGGCGACGGAGGAGAATGGTGCCCTTCTTCATTTCCCTCATTTCCCTCATTTCCCTCATTTCCAGCGTGGCAAATTTTTTTATTGACTCTGAATACTTTCTTTCGTAAATTCAAGTTCGCTTCAAATGAAGTGAAAGTTAACGAACTGAATTCAGCAGGAGTGACGCCATGGCAAAGAAACAGTCATTTGCCGACAAGTCAAAGACCAAGGACAAAGCCGACATGGTGTCGATCAAGTGTGTCGTGTCGGTGTTTGATGAAGGAACGCAGTCGTGGAAGTTCCGCGAGAAGATGGTTCGCGTCAAGAGCGCGAGCGACCTTGCAGACATGAAATTCTAAATTCTGGTGATATCATGAAAGAAAATCTGCATCCCCGTTACCGCAAATGCGACGTGACCTGCAGTTGCGGCGCAACATTCGTCACCCGTTCGACGCGTGATACATTGAAAATCGAAATTTGTTCACAGTGCCACCCGTTTTTCACCGGGAAGCAGAAGATCATTGATTCGGCGGGGCGTGTTGAGAAATTCAATCGTCGTTACGCCAAGTACAATGAAGCCAAGAAGGAGAATCAGAAGTCATGAGGCCGATGAACCGTCGTGGCGGTGGTCGCCGTCGCAGTTCCAAAGTCACCAAACGCCGTCCGGATCCGTTCCGCGGTAACGATGTGATTTACATTGATTACAAGGAATCAAAATTTCTTGAGCGTTTCACCAATGATCAGGGCAAGATACTGCCGCGTCGTCTGACTGGTCTGACGGCCAAGAATCAGCGCAGCATTGTTCTGGCAATCAAGCGTGCACGTTTCATGGCCTTCATGCCATTTGTCGGCGAAGGTCTGAAGTAAAGCATTGATAGAAGCAAGGAAAGAATAATCATGGCTCGTAGATGTCAGATCACAGGGAAGGGACCGCTGGTCGGCAACAATGTTTCGCATGCGCACAACCGCACGAAGCGCCGTCAGCTTCCGAACCTGCAGAAGAAGCGGATATACGTACCGGAGCTCAAGCGCTTCGTGACTGTACGCATTTCCGCACGCGCGATCAAGACCATCAACAAGAACGGCGCCTTTGTCACGTTGCAGAAGGCCGGTTTGTTGTAATCGCTCTTTTCGCAGCACCGTTGTCAGGCGTTGCCGCATACCAGTCATTACGGAATCCCGGAGAGGTGGGTGAGTGGCTGAAACCAACGGTTTGCTAAACCGTCATACTGGGAAACTGGTATCGAGGGTTCGAATCCCTCCCTCTCCGCCAACAAAAGGTCAGACTTACTTCTGACCTTTTGTGC
>JAGTUW010000380.1 GCA_018224345.1 Bacteroidota bacterium | reverse complement strand
ATCCGGTTTCCCGGACGAATCCGGTTTCCCGGACGAATCCGTTTTCCCGGACGAATCCGGTTTCCCGGACGAATCCGGTTTCCCGGACGAATCCGTTTTTACCTGCTACATCCGCCGGTCAAGATCCCGGTACTGAATCGCTTCGGAGATATGCTCCGCACGGATCGATGCACTGCCGACGAGATCGGCAATGGTACGTGATACCTTGAGAATGCGATCGTATGCACGCGCACTGAAACCGAGCGCCCGTGATGCGGAACGCAGCAATTCCTTGCTCTGCGCATCAATTCCACAATACTGCGTAATATCGCGATTGTTCATCATCGCATTACAGTGTATGCCTTTCCGTGTCAAAAATCGTTCGAGCTGCCGTTCACGCGCGGCGAGCACGCGCTGGCGCACGAATTCCGAGGCTTCGCCACGCCTGTCGCTCGACAACTCCTGGTATTTCACCTGGGGACAGATGACGTGAATGTCTATACGGTCAAGCAGCGGCCCCGAAATACGGCCCATGTATTTCCGTACCTGGAGATCGGTACAGGAACACTCGTGCCGTGGATTTCCGGCGTTGCCACAGGGGCAGGGGTTCATCGCAGCTACAAGCATGAAATTTGCCGGATACGTGATACTTGTTTTCGACCGCGCGATGGTGACCGTTCCATCTTCGAGTGGCTGACGCAACACTTCAAGTACATTGCGCGCGAATTCCGGAAGTTCGTCGAGAAAGAGCACGCCGTTGTGCGAAAGGCTGATTTCTCCGGGACGGGCGAAACCCACACCGCCTCCAACCAATGCGGCATCGCTGATCGTGTGATGAGGAGAACGGAACGGACGGGTCGCCACGATTGCCGAGCCCGGGGCGAGCAGACCGACGATGGAATGAATCTTCGTCGTCTCGAGCGCTTCGTCAAAGGTCAACGGCGGTAATACGGTCGGGATGCGTTTCGCCAGCATGGTCTTGCCCGATCCCGGCGGACCGATGAGAATAATATTATGCCCCCCGGCCGCAGCGACCTCCAACGCCCGCTTGACGTTTTCCTGCCCCTTGACATCTGCGAAATCAAGAAGACTTCTCTCCTGTTGTTCGCGAAATACCTGCGCGATATCAATGCGGAACGGTTTGGGATCAGGATGCGTGCCATCGACAATCTCTGCCGCCTCACGCAGGGATGAACAAGGCAGAATATCGATATCCTGCACCATCGCGGCCTCGCGGGCATTCGTGTCGGGAAGAATGATACGACGAAAGCCGCGTTGTTTTGCTTCGATAGCGATCGAAAGTGCCCCATGAATCGGTCTCAGTGTCCCGTCGAGCGCGAGTTCACCGAGAAACATCGTCGTTTCGAGATCCACCGTCCGCAATTCATCAGTTGCATGAAGCACACCCATTGCAAGGGGAAGATCGAACGCCGATCCCTCCTTGCGTATGTCGGCGGGGGCGAGATTGACGACAATGCGTCGCACGGGAAAAGGATACCCCGAATTTTTGATGGCCGCGGTCACCCGCTCGCGACTTTCGCGAACCGCGTTGTCCGGAAGCCCGACCACCACAAAACCGGGTATCTGGCTCTCTATATGCGTTTCTACTCCGACGACGAATGCATTAATGCCGTGCGTGGACGCACTGTACACAGTCGATATCATGGTTCCCTGTTCCTTTTGCTGTAAGTATTGTTCGGCCCGCTACTCCCTGCGGACTCTTCAAACAATATAGACGCTTCAGGAAGAAAAAAAAGGAAAAAAAAAGGCGCCACGGATGGCGCCTCTCAAAAAAACAGAAAGCCCGACGTTGTTAGAGAATCGCATCCTTGGCTGCTTTTGCAACGCGGAACTTGAGCACGTTTTTCGCCGGAATCTTGAGCTCGGCGCCAGTGGCAGGATTGCGACCCTTGCGCGCCTTGGTTCTTCCGGTGACCCATTTGCCCAGGCCCGGCATGACGAATTCTTTCGTCTTCTTCGTCTGCTTGTAAATCAGCTCGTTGTAGGTATTGAGAAACTCTTCAGTCTGTTTTTTGTTCAGACCGCTTTGCTCGGAAAGGAAGTCGATGATCTCTTTTTTGGTCATAGGCTTCGCGGGTGCTTTTGCCATGATGCCTCCTGTAGTTGGTGAAGAAGATGGAATGCTCGATCAAACATAATTAAAAAATGCTTCGGGTCAAATACTTTTTCACATGAAATGCACTTTTTCATCAATAAATTTAGGGGTGAAAGCTTTCCACACGGACTTCCGTCCTCTTTTGAGAGGGTATTCGTGGAGTTCAGCCCGCCTGCATCCGCATCCCGTGCGGAAACTCCGGAGGTCGGCACAGTCTTGCTCTTCGCCAGCCTTACCGGATTCCACCCGACTGCGCAGCGAGATTGGAGCGAACATCGGTGCGCTTCCGAGCGCTGTGAGGTAACTGCCCGGTTGTATCAGCCATCACGATACCCTATTTTTCCTTCACATCATTGAGCGGAACGCCCATGAACGACAGACAGAATATTCCGGCCGATCTTCACTCACTTGGGTCAGTGCCCATGCATGTTGATAGTCACACCGTACGCGGGTGGTACCAACTGATGCATCGCGGACGCACTCTGGACGAGAAGGCGGCCCGATACCTGAACACGTCGAAGGGGTGGTTTCATCACGCACCCTGCGCGGGACACGAGGGCATACAGCTTGCGATGGGGCTCTCCGTCCGTCGCGGCAAAGATTTTCTTTTCCCATGGTACCGGGATCTCATGACGGTACTCGCCGCGGGCATGACCGTAGAGGAAATCGTGCTCAACGGTCTCTCGAAAGCGACCGACACGGCAAGCGGTGGCCGGCACATGAGCAACCATTTCGCAAAACCCGCCATGCGCATACAACACGTCTCCTCACGCACCTGCGGCCATTCGCTCCACGCCGTCGGTGTCGCACGCGCGATCCGGCGTTTTGATGGAGATGAACTCTCCTTCTACAGCAGCGGCGGAGCGGCCACGTCGGAGGGCAACTTCTACGAAGCACTCAGCGGAGCATGCCGTGAAGCTCTGCCAGTGGTGTTCGTCCTGCAGAACAACGGCTACGACATATCCTACCCGGTGCATGAGCAACATGGCAACAACAACATTGCGAACGATTTTCACGGTTTCCGTAATCTGCTCGTGCTCCACTGTGACGGCACCGACATCTTCGATTCGTGGAACGCCATGAACGAGGCCTGTGCCTATGCACGCGAAGAGAAGGGACCGGTGATGGTGCATGCGGATTGCGTTCGCATCGGTGCGCACAGTAATCCGGACCGTCATGAACTCTATCGGAACGAAGTGGAACTGAACGAAGCACTGCGTCGCGACCCGCTGCTTCGCCTGCGTGCCCTGCTGCTCGCCGAAGGGATATCCGGCGAGGATGAATTGGTGGAACTGGAGATGGAAAACAAGCGTCTGATCGAGGAGGAAAGCCGTCGCGCGGAAACCGCAGCCGAACCGGATCCCGGAACAGTGACGCGTTTTGTCTATGCCGACGATACCCATGTCTGTCCACTCTCGAATGAGGATTTCTCCCGCGCCATGACAACCCATGCTGCGGAGGACGATACGGTAAGCCTGCGCGATGCGATCAATCGTGTACTCCATGAGGAATTCCGCCGCAATCCAAGCACGTTTCTGTGGGGACAGGACGTCGCGTCAGGCGAGGGAGGCGGGGTCTTCAATGTCACGAACGGCATGCTGCAGGAATTCGGGAATGACCGCGTATTCGACGCACCAGAAGCGATGGATTTCTTACTCGGCACCGCAAACGGTTTCTGCCGCTACAGCGACGATATCTGGGTTGTCGTCGAGGGGGCAGAATTTGCAGACTGTTTCTGGCCGGCCATGGAACAGCTCGTCAACACAGCGCATGAATTCTGGCGCAGTAGCGGACAATTCTCCCCGAATATCATTGTCCGTCTCGCCTCCGGCGGATACATTCAGGACGGTATCTCTCATTCTCACAGCATTGAAGCAGCACTGGCAAATATTCCCGGCCTGCGTATTGTCATGCCCGCCTTCGCCGACGATGCAGCGGGATTGCTGCGCTGCGCCTTCCGCACACGCGGTATCACGATCTATCTCGAACCCGGGTTCCTCT
>JAGTUW010000379.1 GCA_018224345.1 Bacteroidota bacterium | reverse complement strand
GCACACAAGATCGAACGCGCGAAGGAACTTCTCCTGTACGATGAGCTGAATCTGACAGAAATATCTTATCTGTTGAATTACAGCAGCGTGGCGCATCTCTCGGCACAATTCAAGAAAGTCACGGGGTTGACGCCCACCTTCTTCAAACAGATCAAACGCAAGAAACGCACCGTTCTTGAAAAAATTTAGTTTGGATGGGACAGGTGCAGGCCGGAAATGCTGAAGCATGACTGCGGCTGTGTGTATTCCATCGTCATTTTGCTGTACGCAACGCAATAAAAACCCCGCCACTGCTGGCGGGGTTTCCTGTCTCGAACCGTGCATGTCAAGCGACATGCAAGAGGGGGCAGCTCTCATCTTACTTGAGAACTTCGACAAAGACATTCCTGTTGTACATTCTACCTTCCGGAAGACGGTTGTCGAAGGTAAACCGCATCTGCTGTTGGCCAATGCCGACGGCGATGACCTTCACATCCTTGTTGGTCCTGCCAAGTTCGTCGACGATAATTGCCTTGACCTCGTCAGCTCTCGACTGGGAAAGTGTCTGATTGCCTGCCGCATTACCGATGACATCTGTGTGACCATGCACATACACTGTATTGCCGGATATCATTCCATCTACGATTTCCTTTCTCAGTCTACTTTCATATACCTGCACAGCATCGGACTGATTATAGTCGAATACCATCAGGTAGCGACTGGCATTGCTCACCTTGTCACCGCGATACACCTTGAATTCAAGGTATTCCGTGGTTTCCCGCCCATCACGGAGGGAGAAGGTGACAGCAGCCTTGAGCTTCGCTTCCCTGAGCTCACCCATGATCGGCATGAGGTCTATGGACGCAGTGCGCGTGCGGAAGGGGCCGGCATTCAGTGTTCTGTTTTCACCGGTGATGGACACCTTCCAGCTGTTGAAGCGGACATCGTTTTCGATATTGAATATCATGTCATTCTCGAAAGGAGCTTTGTCCGTAATTGAATACGGAATCGCATTATACATATCCGCATCGGAAAATACCATTTTCACTCTTCGGTTTTCATCATCGATCATGCTGGCATAGGCTGGGTCGGTATCTTCGCTGCCTGAGACCATGCTGGGCTCGTCGACTTCGATGGTGATTCTGTTTGCAGCAATACCGAAGTTGTCGACCAGATAGCTCTTGATTCTGTTCGCTGCAGTCTGAGCTTCCCAGCTTTCGGGATCGCTTGACCGAAGCATGACCCTTGTACCGGGATTCTTCCGCATACGGTCGCCATAGATATTCAGTATGTTATAATAGACAATCATCAATTCATCAATGTTTGTCTCCTTCTGTGTATCCTCGCCCTGGAAGAAATCACCCAGATCGTTCGTTGAGAAATTCCGGGCTTCGGCCTTCGTAAGTAAGGTGTATCGCGAGGGTATTTCCTGACTACCCTTGTCAAAAAATACGTATGGATGCACGGGGAAATATCCTTCAACGCTTTTGTGTCCAATAGTGTTTGCGTTCGGAAGAATCGCGTAAAAGCTGTTTTTTGTCGAAACAGGGGCCGTTACCGGCTTGGAAGGCGCGACATATGGAGCTACGTATGCCTGATCTTCAATCGGTTTTCTTGTTTCCCATGAGACACGGAGACCTACACGGAATGTCTGTGTCGACCAGATGTCCTGCACTGAATTCTGCGTGTCGGTTGTGACTGCTTTCCGCTGTGCGGCGATCCATGAGTAGTCAAAGAACGGAGAGAGGAAGACGGAGGAGTTGTGTCCTCTGCTGATTTCAATATCATACGCCGTTCCGAAGGTTGCGCCCAGTGAAACGACACTTCTGTCCGGCACTTCCATATCGACGTTCGTCACAGGACCATTCCGATCGGCTCTGTAATCAAAAGTCCCTGTGAGATTCGCAGAGATCAGGGGACCTGCGGAGAAGCTGAGACCAGGGATCAGATGCTGATCAATCCTCAAAGCCGGTTCAAATGTCAGATAGGTCATGCGCGTGATAAACTCAGTTTGGGGAGTAGCGTAAATATCCTGCACCGTGGCATCCCGCATATCGTAGGAAGCCCGGATCTGGACGCCCCACCAGCTTCGCGAGAGAAATTCGATCATGACGCCTGCATAGACGCCCGTTCCCTCACCGTTCACTTTTTCATCATCTGTATTTGGTTTGTTAAAGTTGGGAAAGGGCTCATGCAGATGCTGATAGCCCAGTGATGCTTCGTTCAGATTATATCCGAGGCTTCCCCCCCAGCGGAGGGCACGCTGTCTGAAATTTGTATCCTGCGCTGTCATCGTGCCGACGCTTATCAGCATCAGGACCGCAATGAATGCGCCTATTGTGAATTTTGTTGTCCAGTAATTCATGATCGAATTCCTTGTAAATTGTTTCGTTGCTGTTTTGCTTTCACTTTGAAATATCAGCATGACGTGGTATGTAGTCGACTATAACGTTCTTTCTGGTATCCGGCACGTCAAATTCCGGGAAAGAATTTCGGGTTGCACCGGAGTGCTCATGACTCATACCCGCTTTTGATAACGGTCAGTATCATTTTGAATCGTTCATTCGCACGAACGATGTTCGAGGTATGCGCCGGAATTATCATCGATTCACCAGTCTCGAGATTGTGCGAAATATCGGCAATGACGATTTCCGCCCGTCCTTCGATGATCTGTACAAATGAATCAAATGGAATTGTCGTCTCGACGAGAGTTTCTCCTATATCGAAGGACATGACATTTACTTTACCTGTCGTCTTGTTGATGATGGTTTTACTTACAACCGCATGAGGCTCATATTCGATGATTTCGACTGTAATGACTGCTTTTGACTTTTCTATCTCTGCCTGTATCATGGTTGCTACCGTTGTTTATATATTGTCGTTGCGCTGTTGATTATACAATAATTATCGCTCCACTGAGTTTCCGCTGCGAGTCTGTTACATGCCTGCATGGATCTATCCTGTTGTGATGAGCGAGACCGGGTTTTGGTGCACAATCGGCGCCGTGTTACATTCCATTCCGAATGCTGTGCCGAATCTGCCTGACGGTGACACCTTTTTACAGGTGCAACGCTCAATTCCTGTTAGTATCGACAAACGTGTTTCCTGCTTATATCTGTCCAGCGTGTGGATATACCGGTCCTTCGGTTCTGCATGACCACCATCTCATATCCGGTCACATGATCCATCCTCTGGCATAGCTGAGCGTTGGAATTGTCGCATAGGCAAGATGTAAACAAACACGTTCAAGTGTGTTACATAATTTATTTTATTCATTACACTATTCACACATCTACCGTCACACGATGGAGGTCGGTATGACCGCCTCCGTGCCTGGTGCAGGCAACAGGGCGTGACCGCCGACGAACTTCCCGTAAGTCGTGATATCGCCATTTGGGGTTGAGGAAGCTGCCGGGACCACTCAGCGACAACCCGAAGCTGGTCTGCTTCCGGGAGATCACCCGGCTGAAGAACCAAGGAACACCAAGCAGGTGTGGCTGTACATGATCATCCCAATGTTCTCGTGGGGAGGTTGTGGAAACGGGGGACGTGGCAGCAGAGACATGTACGATCG
>JAGTUW010000378.1 GCA_018224345.1 Bacteroidota bacterium | reverse complement strand
GCCCGATCAAGATCGAGGGAAATGCAGAACACCCGCTCAATCGTGGCGGACTCTGCGCAGCGGGACAGGCGGCAGTCCTTGGCGTCTATGATGCGCAGCGCCTTGGCACACCGCTCGAACGCGGGCGCCCGGTCTCATGGGAGGAAGTGGGTGGCGCTGTGACAACGGCGCTCCGCCGCGCACGGGAGGCAGGCGGTCGTGTCCGCCTGCTGAGCGGAAGCATCTGCAGTCCCACCCTGCGCGAACACATCGATGCCCTGCTTGCAGACTTTTCTGATGCCCGGCACATCATGTACGACAGCGTTTCGGTAGCTGCGATGCTCGATGCACATGCCGAGGCCTTCGGCCGGCGTGCATTGCCGCATCCACATTTCGATCGTGCACGTTGCATAGTCAGTTTCGATGCGGATTTTCTCGGGACATGGATTTCTCCGGTGGAATATGCCGCCGCCTGGGCGAGGGGCCGCGATGCGGATCACGATGCAGCAGGTCATTCCTGGCATTGTCAGATCGAAGGCAGGGTCTCCCTGACGGGAAGCAAGGCGGACGAACGTATCGCATTGTCCACCGCCGGGCGGCACGCACTGCTGCAGCATCTGGCGCAGGTGATTGCGGAAAAGACCGGGGCGACGCTTCCGGCACCACAGAGAGAATGTCCCGTGGCGCCAGAGCGTCTCCACCGTATCGCAACCATGCTCTGGCGTCACCGTGGCGCGTCGCTGTTGCTTTGCGGCAGTAACGATATGCATGCGCAACGGCTGACTGTGGCGGTCAATTCCCTGCTCGGCAATTATGGACATACGCTGGACATGCAGCGTCCGTCCCTGCAGAAACAGGGCGATGACCGGGCTCTCGCCACACTGATCGGGGAATTGCGCGAAGGAACGGTGGATGTGTTGATCGTGCTGGAGGCCAATCCGGTCTACGACCTGCCCGACAGTCCGGACATGGCACTGTTGTTCGATCGTGTTCCCACGACGGTTGTGTTTGCGGCACGGCGCAATGAAAGCACGGCGCATGCACGCTACGTCCTGCCACTGCGGCATGCGTTGGAGGACTGGCGGGACGCGCAGCCGGTGGCCGGGCTTTACAGTCTGACACAGCCCACGATTCCTCCGCGCCGGGATATGCCTTCCGTTATCGAGATCCTTGCGGCATGGCAGGGGGAGACGGTGACCGCGCTCGATGCGCTGCGGGCGCAGTGGCGACGTGTGGTATTACCGCAGAGTGAAGAGCAGGACTTCGAAAAATTCTGGCGCACTGCTCTGCATGAGGGCTTCGTGGAACTCCCTGTATCTGACGCGACAATCGCGCCCCCCCGCATCTCCGTAGCGCCGTCGCAGGCAGTGGAATCACCGGACGGCGACATGGAACTGCAGCTGCATGCAGATCCGGTGTTGCTCGGGGCGGAAAACGGTGGTAACGCATGGCTGCTGGAATTACCGGACCCGATTACAAAAGTGAGTTGGGAGAATGTTGCGTCGGTAAGCAGGGCGACCGCCGAGCGCCTGGGTGTGGAAAATGGCGCTGTGCTGCGACTGCGCAGCAACGGCAATGATGCGTCCGTGATTGAACTTCCCGCGCTGATTCAGGAGGGACAGGCCGACGATGTGATTGCAGTGGCATTGGGCTTCGGTGGAATATGTACCGAGCGCTTTGATCATGCCGGACCGCGATGGCTGTACGAACGTCCCTCTGTCGGCGCAGACGGTCGTGTGGGTGTACGCGCAGCGGATATGCAACACTTCAGCGGCGGGATGCTGCAGACGGAAGGGCTTGCCGTGCGTGTCGAAAAAACCGGCCGCAATGTCGATCTGGCCCTGGCACAGGAATACCAGTATCTGCGTGAACCGGGCGCCAAAGGTGACGGGAGCGGAGCGCAACGGCCCTGCGCACAGGAGACGTCATTGCATGCGCTTCTCCACGGCGCTCCCGCGCACGGACACGGTGCGCACGGACACGACGGGCGTGTGAGCATGTGGCCGGAGTATTCGTATGACGGACATCATTGGGGGATGACCATCGATCTTTCGGCCTGCACCGGATGCTCGGCCTGCGTTATAGGATGCCAGGTGGAAAACAATATCCCCGTTGTGGGGAAAGATGAGGTCCGTCGCAATCGCGATCTGCACTGGCTGCGTATCGACCGGTATTATTTCGACGACGGCGATGATCTGCGCGTCGTCCATCAACCAATGCTTTGCCATCACTGCGACAATGCCCCGTGCGAAACTGTCTGTCCCGTTCTCGCGACACTGCACAGCGAGGAGGGGCTGAACCTCCAGGTGTACAATCGTTGCGTCGGCACGCGCTACTGTTCGAACAACTGTCCGTACAAAGTGCGTCGCTTCAACTGGTTCGATTATCCCCGCGATGACGGAGAGACGCTTGTACTCAATCCGGATGTGACTGTCCGTTCCCGCGGTGTGATGGAAAAATGTTCATTCTGTGTGCAGCGCATCCAGGATGCACGAATTCGTGCGAAGGCGGAGGATCGGCCGATTGTCGAAGGCGACATCCAGCCGGCGTGCATGCAGTCCTGTCCCACACGCGCAATTCGTTTCGGAGATATGAACAATCCGGATGGTGCGGTGAGTGAAGCGATGTCCGGTCCGCGGCATTACCGGGTTCTCGACGAACTGGGCATCGAGCCGTCGGTCGGATATCTCATGCAGGTACGCAATACCGGCGCACACGATACGGAGGAACATCATGGCTGAGTTGCTTTCGAAATTGCGGAGTCCGCTGATCCTCGGCGACAAGTCCCTCGGACAGGTGACCGATGACGTCGCCCTGCCCATGGAACGCAGGCCGGGAGGGTTGTGGTGGATGGCCTTTGCCGGATCGCTCATATTGCTCTCCATCGGTATTGCGGCCACCACCTATCAGATGATGACCGGTGTGGGCACCTGGGGCCTCAACAACACCGTCGGCTGGGCTTTCGATATCACGAACTTCGTATTCTGGATCGGTATCGGTCATGCGGGCACACTGATTTCAGCCATTCTCTTTCTGTTCCGGCAGAAATGGCGGACATCGGTCAACCGTTCGGCAGAGGCCATGACCATTATCGCCGTCATCTGTGCCGGATTGTTTCCCATCATTCACATGGGGCGTCCCTGGCTGGCCTTCTGGTTTCTGCCCTATCCGAATTTCCGCGGTCCGTTGTGGGTGAATTTCCGTTCGCCGCTCGTCTGGGACATGTTTGCCATCAGCGCGTATTTCACCATCTCCCTGGTGTTCTGGTATGTCGGATTGTTGCCTGACCTTGCCACGCTGCGTGACCGCGCGAAGAGCAGATTGCGTCGCATGTTCGGTTTTTTCAGTCTCGGCTGGAAGGGTTCGGGACGCGATTGGCAGCGGTATGAAGTCGTGTATCTGCTGCTGGCCGGTCTGGCCACCCCGCTGGTCGTCTCTGTGCATACCATCGTAAGCTGGGATTTTGCCACGTCGGTGATCCCCGGCTGGCATACGACGATATTCCCGCCCTACTTCGTCGCGGGGGCGGTGTTTTCCGGTTTCGCGATGGTTCTGACACTGATGCTGATCACGCGCAAGGTGCTGCGTTTCGAGGAGTACATCACACTGCACCACATCGAATCCATGACGAAAATCATTATCGCCACCGGCAGTCTCGTCGGCTTTGCCTATCTGACGGAAATGTTCACCGCCTGGTATTCCGGGAATCTGTATGAACAGTTCGCATTCACCAACCGCATGTTCGGTCCCTTCGCCTGGGCATACTGGACGATGGTCACCTGCAATGTCATCGCGCCGCAGTTGTTCTGGATCCGTCGTCTCCGACGGTCGATCGTGGCCGTGTTCGTCATATCCATCGTCATCAACATCGGCATGTGGTTCGAACGCTTCGTCATCATCGTCACCTCGCTGCATCGTGATTTCCTGCCGTCGAGCTGGTCGGAGTATGTCCCGACCTGGATCGAAGTGGGGACGATGCTCGGAAGTTTCGGTCTGTTTTTCACTCTCTTCCTCCTCTTCGCGCGTCTGCTGCCGATGATCGCCATCAGCGAAGTCAAAAGTGTACTTCCCTACGGACGGAACATTGCCGGGAACAACGATACGTTACTTCGTCGCAACGGACGCCCCGCGGCCAAAGGTGCAGGTGAAGAAATCCGGCACACGGAGGAAGCGCTTTCAATGAGAAAGGAAACCGGTCATGAAACACACTGATCATACGAATACAAGGATCTTCCAGGCAGTGTTCGCCACGGAGAAGGATATGATGGCAGCGGCGAAAACACTGCATGACAGTGGGTACACGCTGGTCGAGGCCTATACGCCGTACGCGGTGCATGGGTTGGATACGCTTCTCGGTCTGCGGTCGACGCGACTTCCGCTGGTCTGTCTTTTGTTCGGCCTCACCGGTGCGGTCGCCAAGCTGGCCTTCCAGGTCTGGACATCGGCCGGAAGCTGG
>JAGTUW010000377.1 GCA_018224345.1 Bacteroidota bacterium | reverse complement strand
CATTCTCCCTTCCCGTTGTTTTTTGTCGGATCGAAGATCTCACAGGAAGAAATCTCCGCACCTCCCATGTCTCCGCCAGTGACGAGTACGCGACCATCCTTGAGTAGCGTTGCTGTATGACCTTCACGTGGCATATGCATTGATGCGGCAAGTGACCAGGTTTCCGTGCCCGGATCGAATAACTCACAGGTGATAGTAGGGGCATAATTATGGACACCACCGATAACCAGGATGCGTCCATCCAGTAAAGTGACGGTTCTGTGTTTTCCCCGTCCAAAGTGCATGGAGGCGGTTCTCCGCCAGCGCCAACGCGGATCTGCGGCGGTCGCAGTTTCCAGTGACTCGAATATTTCGCAATCTGGCAGACCACGGTCATAATCCTTGGAACCGATGACAAGTACGCGGCCACCACGCAGATAGGTCGCGGTGTGTTCGTAGCGAACATCATTCATGTCAGGGAGGGTGATTGCAACCTGTGAAACGGGATCGATGAATTCACATTTATTTGTCGGGACATTATCCAACCCACCGGCAATCAGGATCCATCCCGCGGGCATGAGGGTTGCTGTATGGCGCTCTCTTCTGTATTGCAGCTGCGGGAGCAGCAGCCATTCACCGTTTCCATTGTTCGATGCAGGCTCGAAGATCCTGACAGAACCGAGAGGAGTGTGTCCTGATCGTCCACCGGTGACGAG
Organism: Bacteroidota bacterium; assembly: GCA_018224345.1. GTDB lineage: Bacteria > Bacteroidota > Ignavibacteria > SZUA-365 > SZUA-365 > SZUA-365. The sequence continues at coordinate 5,557 of JAGTUW010000377.1, read as the reverse complement.
GACCCGACCGTCCGGAAGCGGAGTCGTTGTATGATAATACCGACCGGGCAAGATTTCAGGGGCGGATTTCCAGGTGAATTGAAGCGGATGTTGACCCCATACCTGGTTTGCAAGAGCACATACAAATAAAAAGGCAAGAATAGCACTAATTCGGGTAAGTGAGGATAGCATCATCTCATTCTCCGCAGCAGGTAACTTTTATAATAATAGTACTGAAAAATCCCCTCTCTGTCAATTACATCGAATTAATAAACAGAAACCTGTTGTCATGGAAAAATTAAATACGGATAACGATCCTGATCGCAATCTGCACGTTGTACCACTGCGGCTTCTCGGGTGATCGGTGCCTGTGCCTCCAGCTGTACCTGTACCGAAACGGCTGGAGAAAGTCAGTGAATCCACTCTCTTGACGTGGCTACCCGGGGATGGTCGACGCTCGATTGAATGGGGGCAATGACCAGCAGCTACCTCCGGCGAGGCGTTATTCTTTTATCAATCGTGCCTGCAATCGTATGTGCATCTGGCCAGGCCTCTTCTTACAGTTTCGGAGGGCCATGCTTGCGACTCTCTGTCCGTTCCTGATTGTACGCAAGGGATACGTTTTCTCGTTGTTTCTCTGGCTCTGTATCCCTAAATTCATTGTTTGATCCATCACCACATCAGACAGACACATGGCCAAAGCACGTACTTCCGACAAGAAAGCAGGGCGCACGCCGGTTCAAAATAATCTTTCCCAGCCGGGTTTCCTTCGCGAGCATGCGAATGCGATATTTCTCGGTATTCTGGCGTTGCTTCTCGTCATTTTTTTTCACGAAGCCTTCTTCTCGGGAAAAGTTTTCTTCGTCCCCGACAATATCTCGTCGATCGTGTATGAAGAAGGTTATCTGAAAGAAGCGGATGAGGCCGGGGTGAATCCATTCTGGAATCCGTATGTCTTCTCCGGTATGCCGACATGGGGTTCCTCCTCTCCCGGTCACGGTCTTTACCTCCATACCTTCCTTGATCCTTTCAAACCGATGGTGCTGCTGCAGGTGTATGGCTGGATTCAGTCGGCTGTCAATATACTTCCGCTTCCCCCGATGTTCTGGGACATCTTCAACTTTTTCCTGCTGGGCGTCTTCACGTACTTTCTGGGGAGACGCAGTAAGTTCGAGCCATGGATTGCCTTTCTCGTGGCGGTGTCAGTGGTCTTTTCACTGTATTCGCTGAACTGGATCATGGCAGGACACAATACAAAGATAACGGTGTTCGCTTTTCTGCCGGCGATTCTGTTGCTCGTGGATATGTTGTTCGAGAAACGTACGTTGGCACGTGTGGCCTTGCTGATCGTCGCGCTGCACCTGACCTTCAATTCAGGTCACGTGCAAATGGTGTTTTACAGCATGATGGCCGTCGCCCTGTATGTTCTGTACAAATGGTATGCAGGTGCGAGTTTTCGCAACGTAGCGATTGTATCCGCGTTCACACTGGGGGCAGCGGTCTTTGCCTTCCTGATGTTGTCGGGACCGTATTTTGCAAATTGGGAATACAAGGATTACTCCATCCGTGGCGCCGGCTCCGGCGGATCGGGACATGGCACCGTCACGGGCGGTCTCGATTACGATTATGCAACGCAGTGGTCGTTCTCTCCGATGGAGGTCGTCACGTTCTTTGTCCCTTCCTTCGTCGGCTTCGGGAGTCCTACGTACTGGGGAACCATGATGTTTACGGAATCACCGATTTATCTCGGTGTCGTCATCAGCTTCCTCGCGTTGCTCGGGATTATTATCCGTCCGAAAGACCGCTTCGTGCATTTCTGGATTGCGTTGGGAGTACTTTCGTTGCTGATTTCTTTCGGACGCAATTTCAGTCCTTTATATGATTTGTTTTTTCATTATGTACCGTTTTTCAACAACTTCCGCATCCCCTCGATGATTCTCTTCATGATGGCCTTGTGCGTCGGTATGCTTGCCGGTATCGGGTTGACGGAAATCATGCGGTTACTCCGTGAACGGAAACGGAATGAGGGGGCAGCAATTACCGCGCGTCTGACCAGGGTCATCTGGATTCCTGTCGCCGTGGCCGCCGTATTGGTGCTGGCGTTGATCACCTTTGAAGGCGGTTTCAAGCAGACAATATCGGAGATGATGCAACAGAATCAGCCTCGCAGCTATCAGGCGATGCAGCAGATTGTTCAGTACGAGCAGGCGGGACGGATGGCGGAGCTTCCTCCGGAGTATCAGTCGTTGACCCCCGGGGGTATTTACAGGATGGCGGTCAACGATGCACTGCTGGCCCTGCTTTTTATGGTGCTGGCGGCGGGAACGTTGTGGGCGATGGTCAAGGGAAAGCTCAGCCTGGTTGTTGTGCAGGGAGTATTGTTGCTGATAATCATAGCGGATTGGTGGATCGTCGATTACAAGCCCATGAATATGGTGTCGCTGCGTGAGCAGGAGCGTTCCCTTGCAAAAACCGATGTCGTTGATTTTCTGCATAAGAATGACGAGACGGTGTACCGTGTCCTTCCCGCCGGTGCGCACGGGGATGACAACTGGTATGTCGCATTCGGTGTTCAGAGTGTCGCCGGCTATCACCCGGCGAAGCTCAGATTGTACGACGATGTGCGAAATATGATGTACAATCAGTTCCAGTTCCAGGATGCAGAGCATGTCGAATCGGTGAATTGGGCCATGTTGAGTATGCTCAACGCAAGATACCTGATCGCACCACGCGACTGGAACATCACGGCACAGTTCCTGACACCCGTCTTCAAAGGAAAGAACGAAACTGTGTATGAGAACGAATACGTGTTGCCTCGTGCCTTTTTTGTCGGGTCCTATGAAGTCATCCCTGATGACGAAGAACTGTTCAATAAAATCAATACCTTGCCGGGCTATCATCCGCACCGTGTGGCCTATCTCAGCGAGGAACCGCCGCGAAGCGTCGCTCCCGTGCCTGACAGTCTGATTTATCAGACCAGCGTGGAACTGACTGATTTCGGCATCAACAGTTTTGCATATGATCTCGAGACCCCTGTCGATGCAGTGTTCAAGCTCAGTGAGGTGTACTATCCCAGCGGTTGGTCGGCTACGTTGAACGGTGAGCCGGTCGACATTTTGCGTTCGGATTATACGCTCCGTGCGGTCGTCATCCCTGCCGGCAAGCACAGACTTGAGATGCATTTTGAACCGGAGACATACCAGGCTGGACTCATTATCACCACGATAACGAATTACACACTGGCTATCGTCCTTCTGCTGGCGCTCGTCTTATGGTGGCGAAAGCGGCGTTCTGCCGGATCAGACTCCACATCCACTGAAAACGAACGGCAAACCGCGGCGTGAAAGTAGTCATCTCCGTCGGCGGGAAATTCCACGCACTGGAACTCGCCGAGCAGCTGGACAGAAAGGGCTATCTCGAGCGCATTATAACCACCAAGCAGTGGTACGTGCGCAAGCGTTTCCGTTCGGCACGGTATCATACCATTCCGTTTCCGGAGTATTTTGGTACAGTTGTGCGGACGATTCCCTGGCTTCGACGTCGCGGATATTACTCCTGGCTGAAGGACAATCTGTTTGATGCCCTCGCAAGGAAATACATTCCCCCCTGTGATATCTTTCATGCCTGGGGCAATTACGCCCTGGCCTCGATTCCATACGCTCGAAAGCACAATGCAAAAATCGTGATCGAGCGTGGCTCGACACACCCGCATTTTCAGGACAACATACTCAGGGAAGAATTCGAACGTTTTGGTATGGAAGTCGAACGGGCGCATCCCCAGATTATTGAAAAGGGATTGCGTGAAATGGAGCTTGCCGATGCTGTCATCATTCCTTCGACCTTCGTCGAACGCACATTCCTCGATACAGGAGTCCCGCCTGAGAAACTTCATGTTGTTCCCTATGGCTTCGATGCATCGCGTTTTCATGTTGGCAAAAAGACAGATGACATGTTTCGCGTACTTTTCGTCGGAAATATCGGCATACAGAAAGGTGTGCATTATCTGCTCGAGGCCTGGGATCGACTGGGTTTGAAAGATGCGGAACTCGTATTCATCGGTTCCGTCGAGCAGGGGATTCGCCCCTTGCTGGCAAAACATGAGGGGAAGATCATACTCCGAGGCCATGTTGCGCATGAACAGCTTCAGGAAGAATATGCACGGGCCTCGGTATTCATTCTGCCCTCATTGCAGGAGGGATCGGCATTGGTCACATATGAGGCGATGGCATGTGGACTTCCCCTCCTGGTCAGTACCAATACCGGAAGCGTGGCGGTCGATGGAGAGCATGGTTTCATCATCCCGATTCGCGACAGTGATGCGATTACCGAGAAGCTGTCATGGATGTATTCGCACCGGGAGGAGATCCGGGCCATGGGATTGCGTGCTGCGGAGTATATTCAGGATTTCACCTGGGAGCGATATGCCGATACTGTTGTCGGTGTGTATCGTACACTGCTCAGTGGAGATGTAGTATGAGTATCGCGCGGAAAGCGATCGTATCGACGCTCTGGACCAGTGGATTGAATTACATTGCGATGGGGGTCGGATTCGTTTTTGGTATCATGCGTGACCGAATTCTCATGCCTGATGAGAATGGGATTTACATGTTCGGTCTTGCCGTTGTTGATATCCTTTTCATCCTCGCTGCAGTGTCCTTCAATATTTCCGTCATTCAGGCCGACGATAAAAAGGAGGATCTTTATTCGACAGCGTTCGTGCTGACAGTATTTCTCAGTATTGTGATGTTACTCGCCATTCTTCTCGTAGGATGGTTTCTTGATCTGCGAGGGACATTGCGACTCAAAACCGAGGCATTTCTCGTCCTCGGTGCATTCAGTACGCTGAATCTATTTACCATACTTTTTGCATCATATCTCGAAAAGCAGCTTGAATACAAAAAGATAGCACGTATCAATCTCGTCGCTGTTCTCGCATTTCCTGTCGTTTCATACATCCTTGTTTCACTTGGCTGGGGCGCCTGGGGGATGGTGTTCGGGTATTCTGCGACATTCGTTGTTTCATTTATCGGCATGCTTCTGGTGAGTAAATATCCGTTTGGTCTCACCTTCAACGCGGATACAGCCAGATGGTTCATGTCCATGGGGTGGCGACTCATTTTCTCCCGGGGAATGGAAGTCGTATTTGTTCGATACGGGACACTCGTAACCGAGGCCATGCTCGGTACCAGCCTCCAGGGCAGTTATGGTCGGGCGCTCAAGTACTGGGAGATGGCCCCTCAGACAGTTGCACCTGCGGTCGTGACTGTTGCACTGCCGACATATGCAAAGGTCCAGCATAATCCCGAACAGCTCTCACACGCGTTCACGCTCGTGCTCTTTTTCCTCAGTCGGGCACTGATGCCGTTTGTGCTTATTTTTGCCGTTATTCCCGATACGTTCATCTCAGTGCTGGGAGATCAATGGAACGACTCCATACCTGTTCTGAGAATCCTCGCCATTGGAGCCCTGCTTGCTCCCATGTTTGAAAACATGAAGCAGTTGCTATACGCCAAAGGTAAACCTGGAGTGATTGTCCGAATCAGAATTGTCCAACTCATTATCTTCCTTCCTGCTATGT
>JAGTUW010000376.1 GCA_018224345.1 Bacteroidota bacterium | reverse complement strand
CTATCCTGGCTGCACCTGCGCAACCGGAACTGACGTTGCCCCCTCTCCCGGCATACAGGAGAGGGGGTATCTGCAAGCACGCGCGGAGAATTTTCGGCGTCATATTTATACCGTCTGCGCATAGTGGGAGACAGCAGGTCTGCGGCAGCAGCAGGTCTGCGGCAGCAGCAGGTCTGTGGCAGCAGTTTCTCTGCCTGCTTGCGCGTAAAGTTCGATTATCCGGCTTGCGTCTAACGCATAATTCATACCCTGACGCATAATTCATACATAGTGGAAAAAAATCCGGTGCGCGGCACTAATTCCTTGTGTTAACATGTTTTAGTGGGATACATTGCAAGGAGATTTTATGATAGAGAACAATATATTATTCCGGGAAGTACTTGGGAATTTCGCCACGGGAGTGGCTATCGTTACGACCAAGTGTGACGATTGTTATTATGGTCTGACCATAAATTCGTTTACGTCGGTTTCTCTCAACCCGATGCTTATCCAGATCAATATCGCAAAGCATACGACCTCGCACGAATACATCAGTGAGAGTGGGCGCTTCGTCGTCAATATCCTGGCCGAGGATCAGAAACTGATTTCAACGATATTCGCCGGTGCGCCACCTGCGGAACGGTTTCAGCATGTCACTACCAGTGAGAGCAGCGGTGGATGTCCGGTGATCGATGGTTCACTCGCCTTTATTGAAGTCGTCGTGACCGAACGCTATGATGCTGGGGACCATACAATTTTTCTCGGAGAGGTCGTGGAAATGCAGACGCTGCGTGATGAGGCCAGGCCGCTGATGTATTTCCGTGGGAAATACGTGCGAATGGAGAATGAGGAACGATCCTAATCAGAGGGTTCGGTGTGAATGAATACTTCCGCGATTCTCTGATCCAGAAGCTTGAGATCAGTCTCGATCACATCGACGATGCCATGCATCTCAAGCAAGGTCAGTGATTTCGGGAGTGCGAAGGTCGCTGTCACCCTCAATCCCATCTTCGTCTCATAACAGGTGACCGAAGTGACGCAGGAAACTCCGTGCTGTGTCCGTATACATGCGCGGATTCCATCGACGAGATCCCGCTCCTGTTCGGAGACGTTCCGCGCCTCAAGTACGGATACCATTTCTTCCTCAAGGTGAATACGAACCTCGCCGACATTGGCTACCTCATCAAGAATGCGCTGCCGTACCTGAGTCGAGACCGCGTGGGCATCGACGAAGCTGGTTCCCTGTGGGTATTCGATGTCGAAATCCACCACATAATGCTCATCCACCCAAAGAATACAGATATTGTGCGCGGTGAGACCTGATCTGCGTACTAGCCATTCGATATTGTCGGAGAGTCGCTCCCGTACGCCAACCACCGGTTCCGCATGTACGATCAGATCGCAGCGCGGAATGCGGGCGCGGACATTCTCTTCGACTCGATCGACGATGTCATGAACCTGGTCGAAAAATGTAGTGCGCTGCACACCGATGACGAGATTGATGAACACTTCTCCTCCTGCATCGCGAATACGCATGACGCGAATGCATTCGACTCCATCGACATCCAGCACGGCATCCTCGACTTCATCGCGAAGACCTGCGGGAGCACGATCGAGCAGGCCGTCGATCGTCCGTTTCGCGAGTCTGAGACTGATCCATATGACGATACCGGCGACAATGGCTGCGGCAATGGCATCCGCTGCAGGAAAACCAACCAGAACACCGCCGAGACCGATGAGTACGACAATCGAACTGTAGATATCTGTGCGGAAATGAAGAGCGTCGGCTTCCAGCGCCTGGCTGTTGTACTTTTTTGAAACGCGCAACAGTGCGCGGGCCCGGCCATAATCGATGAACATGCTTCCAATGACAACCACGAAGGCCCAAATATTGAGCATGACATGTGTCCCTCCGGTCTCGAGGCGCTCATACGCCTCGTGAAGAATCCAGCCGCAGGTGATGAGAAGAAGCAGGGTTTGTACAAGAGCGCTGAGATTCTCGATTTTTCCGTGTCCGAATTGATGCTCGTCATCGGGAGGACGGTCAGAAACCCTCACGGCAAAAAACGTGATGAGAGAGGCGATCAGATCCAGCGCGGAATGCAGTGCTTCGGAGAGAATTCCCAGTGAGCCGGTCGAGAGTCCGACGAACAATTTCAGGGTCGTAAGTACGATTGCAGCAAATACCGACGTCAACGCTACACGTCGTTTCTCCGCTGTCATCAGTGCGCGATCGAATGTGATTGCAGGCTTACCCATGAACATGAATCTAGCATTTTTATTCGTAGCGGGAAACAGGTATTTATTCCTCTCCTTCGACTGAACCGGGGAGAGGTCGGAGCTCCGGAACGACTGTTCCGTTCCGGAGTGACACTGTCATCAACAGGGTAATAACCGTCCCTACTTGCCGACGATACTCCCGTTGAGTATTATTAATGCATGGGTACTGTTATGGATGAAGCAGAATTGATGCATGTATGGTCACCGCGTGTCGGTCAGACGCAATGATGCCACATTCGAACAGAGGACATGACCGGATACAGGCACTGGTGATCACACTCTCCATGCATGTACTCGGATTGCTCGCGTCCTTTTTTCTTCTCTTCGATGATCCTCCTGAACATGACACGTATCTGAGATTGACGTTCCTGCCACCAACAGAAGTCGGGAATGTCGCGGGGAAGGCAACTGAAAAGAGCCAACCTGCACAGCAGACGGCTTCGTCTGCTGCTTCCCGCAGCGTATCGGATGAACCTCTGCCTCCTGAAACAGCGGAGTACAGGCAGCCGGTGCAGCCTGAGAGCCCGCAGCGCCCCTCTGACGCAGATGAGGCAATGCAAGCGATCACTACGGAGACCGATAGTGTCCGCACGTGGTCGGAGACGAATCTGCAGGGTGTGTTCGAGAGGGATATCGATCCAGAGGAAGCCTGGCGACAGCTCGGAGCATTGCTCGATGAGCATCCGGAATTCAGGGAAATGGTGTTGCGCGAGATGATCGCCGGACAGGGCTTTCTCTCCGACTCATTGCCTCCGGTCAACCTCCACCTCGATCAGATATTCAAACACGGGATACGTCCGACCTGGGATACGCAACGCGGCGCGATCGAGCATGCCTCACGCACGTTCGATCCGGTACAGGGGTGGACGAACAAGGGAAGCTATGGACCGCAGATCAATATCATCGGACTCCTGAAATTCCTCATGGATCTGATAGAAGGGGAGTAGGAAACAATCATGTACTGCTCTGTGAAAGAAAAAGGCGACCGTCAGGCCGCCTTTTTCATGGTGAAGTTCTGCGTTTATGCGTCAGACATCAACGCGCGAGTGTCATGCGTATGCTCGCCTTGTTGTCACCGGAGCGCAGGACAGCATGGTAACTGCCACTGGGGAGTCGGGAAGCGTCGAAACTAACATGATGCGTCCCGGCACTGCGGTAACCATCAACGATCACAGCGACCTGACGACCGAGCGCGTCAAAGACCGTCAACGTCACGTCCGAGGAGGAGGGGAGCGTGAAGGTCAGTGTTGTACTCGGGTTGAAAGGATTCGGGTAGTTCTGCTCCAGAGCAAACACACCCGGTGTGGGAATAAGCTGTGTCGATGTCAATATGCTGAAATCGACTTCCACAGTGTCAGATATATTGACACCGTCGTTGGCGATGACGCGCAACATATATCCTGAGCGTCCTTTCGTACCGAGAATAGAATCCACCGTTGCGGGATCCTCAAACTGCAGCGTCGTCCAGGTCATACCGCGATTGGTGCTGAACCAGACGGTGTACCAGAATTCCGTTTCGCCGTCGGGATCGGATGCACTCCAGCGTGCCTGGAATTTTTCATCCTTTACATCTTGTCCCTGGGTCGGAAACTCGATACTGACAACGGGTTTGTTCGATGAAAGGATGCGCTCGCCGACAATCACGCCGCCCTCCTCGACAATGACCTTGTGGGCGTTGTCAGGACAGGGAACGACGAAAGCGAAGTGTTCGGTTTCCATCGTGGGATCCGGCATGCTGTGCGCATCGACTTCATCGAGACCGAGAGCACGGAATGTCGGGCGGTAGAGGTAGGTCGCGATTTCCTGATCACCGGCGTCCAGGACTTTGAAGGTATGTGTCGCGTATTGATCGGGAACCATCGATGATGGTGTTGCATCGTCAATACGCAGCCAGGGTCCGAAACGGACGGTTCGGGTTTCGCTGTCGATTGAACCTTCCACGAAGAGTGCGCGTTCGACTGTTCCTGTCTTGCTGAGTTCTGATTTCCGGCTCACGAATTCGGAGACGGATCCGAGCAGCTGGTTGTAATCGACATCGTTGACCCAGAGGAAGAAATTGAAACCGGGATTGGGAAGCTGGCTTCCGCCCATAAAGCATTTGGCTCTCATGCGCTGGGATGCGAGATTTTCCTGGAAGTTGCTTACGATGCGATTGAAGCGGAAATCGTAACCGTTGACAACATCGATGCCAATGAAGTTCTCGTGATACTGCTCCATCATGATCTCGTCATCCGGATCGATATCCTGCCTGCGCAGGCCGAAGGAATGTCCGAGCGAGTGTGCCGCGTGCTTCCAGTGATCGACACTGGAAACCATGAAGTCCCATGCGCCGGACCACGAGAGTGTCTGCGAGGCACGATGGTTGAATTCCTCGTTGTCGAGTTTGGTATTGAACCAATTCGGTGGGACACCCAATATATAACGGTCATTGGCGGGATTTGCCAGTACCATCTGTTTGTACACCTTGGCGAGATAGGGCTGCCAGGTTTCCTGCAGAAGTGTATCAGCTGCTCCGAGATAGCCATAGTCCGCTATCTCGTTTGAGGCAGTGAAGCTCGTCTGTCCAGGTGACATCGGCCAGGCGCCTTCCATAAAGAAGGCAGTCGAATCGGCCCAGCTCTGTACGCGGCCCGGATTGCCAAAGCCTTCGGCACCCTGGAAGAATGCACGCAAGGCTGCGTCACCCTTGTTGCCGTATGTTGAAGGTTTCACCTCGGCAAACGTTACTATTGTGTTGTTGAATTCATTGGCTTCGAGTATACGCCCGCGATAATCACCGTCTTGCTCGGGATCGACGGTGACCGAGACTTCTGCGGTACCGACATCGAATCCTTCTTCATCGACGAAGAAAAGAACGATCAGAGGTTTTACTGTGGGCATGGTGATTTCAGTAAACGGATTCAACATGCTGTAATCGATGCCGACATTCATGCGATCAAGAATGTAAAAGGTCTCGTATGTATTCTCGTTGGCTTCGACGATGATTTTGAACGGCGTGTTGACAGGTTCCGTGGCCAATACAGTTGCACGTACCACAAAACCCTTGTTCTGTACGATGTTATCCTCGGCCCTGAGTACCTGCACGACCTCCGCATCAAACACCGAAAGATCGGGACCGGTCTGTTTCTCCACATTGATGAAAAATGTCTTCTCAATGCATTGCAGATCCGATGTGAAAAACACATTCATCGCGGTACTCTGATGATACTCCTGCGGCACCTTGACAGTGAAGTTGAAGAACCCGTTTTCATCAGTGGTCACAGAACCTTCGTACAAGGTATCGCCACGAATGACGACGAGGTAGTTGACAACGACGTCTGCGGTGTCGGTGTTTGTGTAAAGATTGTAGAAATGTCCTGTGAATGTGATCGAGTCTTCACTGTTCGCGATGATCTTTGTTTTGCTCGCGACGATCTCACCCCAGTAGGCTGTCTCCGGATACGGTACACGGAGGAATGGATCAATGAACACCTTCCCCATAGTCGCTCGTTCTCCGGGTTTCGGGCCTTCGCACTGTCCCCAGTAGTTGAAGCGTGCATCGATGGAGTCCGCCTGGAAATTGGACACGTTCCCGATGGCATCGTTTTGCCGCACAAAATGATTGTAATGAACCTGCACGTCTTTGATATCTGCAGGATCAAAACCACCCGCTGCAGGGGAGATGTTCAATGCAGCCATCCACTCGATGGTATTGTACCGAACAACGGATTTGTTGCTCAAGCTCACATTCCCATCAATGATATGGCAGTTTTCCATTGATGTCGGTACGCCCGAAGGCCCGAGAGAGATTTGTCCTTTGTTGACCTCGGTGTTGGAAACATTGCTCCCGACAAGCGTCGAGTTGAAATTGATGTTGAGATTGTCCGCTGTCTGTACGCCCCACATCTGGCCTTCGTGCGTGAGCTCGCAGTTTTTCGCGAATATCTTGTTTCCACGATGCCTGATGAAAGCATAATCGTTTCGGTTGTTTTCAGTCACCCAGTTGAGTGTGACATTGTCGAAATGGGATTCGGTGTCCTCGTTGTTGAGGAATACATCGGAGCCGACGAAAGTGAAATTCTTCAGCGGACCAACCTGTCCCGAGCAATGAATATTGATGTCATTGAGGCGACCACCCGAGGCACTGAAAATTCCATGCCAGACCTGAGAAGGATTGTCACTGCCGAGCACCTGTATTCCGGAGATTGTCCCGGCAGTCCCGAGTATCCAGCTTACATCAGCGTTTTTTGCGAAGTGCAAATCACCCCCTGGCCAGACGTAAATCGTATCGACCATATCGGTTTTCATGTCGATAGTGTCGGGAAAGAGAAGGATGCCCTGCATGTCACCACCGAGAAAAGTACCGTTTATGAGATTTCCGTCCATGAAACCTCCTCCGGTCCGGTATGCGCGGTACTGATACTGATAGGAAATATCCTTCCGCAGTCCACGGTCGATGACGATACCTCCGTCACCTGCATTGATATTGACGGTGCCCAGGAGACGATTGGCGCGGTAGAATTCGACTTTCGAGAAATTGGTGTTCTCAAGATCGAACATATACACGTGGGCGTTGTCGTCGCCGACATAAATCACAGCACCGAATGGCTGCGCCTGAAGTGCCCCACTGCTCAGCAGAGCGAGCATCAGAGGTAAAAGTATGGTAACAGCTCTTCGCATAGAGTACCTCAAAGAAGATTTTAAACAGCTAGTGTGTTCAGAGAATTGGTGGTTGAATCAGTTCTGTGTGCGGATATCAGAACACCCCCGGCGGAGGGATGGCATGATTTTTCTGTACCTTGAAAACTACTCCAATTCCCCCCACAAAATCAAGGTGAAAAACGGTAAATGTGGGGAAAATCCGTGAAAGCGCATCTGCATGAAATACGGCGCCGTGATCTCATTTCGATCCTGTCGGAAGGTACAGTTGTCCTGCCGGGCATTTTCTGCTGCTGACAGCAGGCATGCCGGAAATTCCGACGGCGTGGCATCCATCGTACGGTCTCTGCGACGGGGCAATTCTGTATCAACATTTGCTTTGTATCTTCCCTGCATGTAGTTTTTGCGTCCATAAGGAGATTGCCTTCCATGATCGGTACCCGACGTATTGCGCTCGAAAAAGTCGATTCCACGAATCGGTACGCACGTGATCTGCTGACCAGACAGCCGGGAGAAGGGACGGTCGTCACGGCGGAAATTCAGTCGGCCGGACGTGGCCGGATGCAGAGAAACTGGCGGTCGCCCCTCTCACAGAACCTTCTTGCGACGGTGATACTCTATCCGGCACGAGAGGGTGAGGAGTGGGGCGGACTCCCGCTGCTTGCCGGAGTCGCAGTCACGCAGGCCCTGCAACGACTGGCTCCGATAGAGGTTCATGTCAAGTGGCCGAATGACGTGCTGGTAGATGAAAAAAAAATCTCTGGAATTCTCGTCGAAACCGGCATACGAAATGATGTACCATGGGCGTTGATCGGGATCGGCGTGAATGTCAATCAGCAGCATTTTGAGGGAGAGTACAGATTGCCGCCCACATCACTTGCTCTGGAGGCTGGCCGGCCCTTCGATACCGATGAAGTACTGTCCGAAGTATGCCGCGACCTCGATCTTCTGTATACGCGTTGGACAGCGGAAGGCAATCCTCCGATTCTTCAGGCCTGGCGCGAAGCCACCCGCATGTTCGGAAGGAAGACCGTGATCGAACAACAGGCTGGAAGAGTGGAAGGCGAGGCCATCGATATTGACGCAGATGGTGCGTTGCTGATACGTACCCCTGACGGGGCGGTTGAACGCATCCTCGCAGGTGACGCGCTGCCCGCTCCAGATGAGGGAAAGAAGGAGTGATGGCCTCGCATCGAACTCCGGCCATCTATCTTGATCACGCAGCGACAACACCGCTGGATGAACGTGTGCTGGATGCCATGCTCCCGTATCTGCGGGATCATTATGGCAACCCCTCCAGTGTGCATGCGATGGGACGCACGGTCAAGGCGGCGGTAGAAGAAGCAAGAACGGAAGTCGCGGCTCTGATCAATGCAAAACCGGGTGAAATCATTTTCACCAGCGGGGGAACGGAGAGCGATAACGCGGCGATACGTTTCGCTCTCGAAGCTGCCGGAGAAACTGCGCGTGATATCATAACCTCACCAGCCGAACACACTGCCGTCCTGGCGGCATGTGCGCAAGCGCAACGCAACGGTGCGGTCGTCTGCGAAATCCCCGTCAATCATGCAGCAGTACCTGATATCGCCTCCATCGAAGCACGAATCGCCCCTTCGACGGCGGTGTGTTCCCTCATGCATGTCAATAACGAAACCGGTGGTATTCTGCCCCTCGATGCAACAGGGGAATTGCTGTGGAAACACGATGTGCTCTTCCATTGCGATGCCGTACAGAGTGCGGGCAAGCTCCCGATCGATGTCACGAAAACACATGTGGACCTTCTCTCACTTTCGGCCCATAAGATTCATGGACCCAAGGGAACAGGCGCGCTCTATGTGCGCAGCGGACCGCGTATGACACCACTGCAATTCGGTGGAGCACAGGAACGCGGGAGAAGGGGCGGTACCGAAAATGTCCCTGCTATTATTGGCTTCGGGGAGGCAGCGAAATGGGCACGTCTTGAAATGGAACAGCGATACCGGCATTGTGCAGGGCTGCGGGCTCTGGCTGAGGAAATGCTGTGTTCGTCGCTCCCTGGGATCCATTTCAATGGAACGGGCAACGAAGTGATACCGAATATTCTCAGTGTGACGTTTCCCGCGGATGCCTATGCTATCGACGGGGCCATGCTGGTGATGCGCTGTGATATCGAGGGACTGATGATTTCCAGTGGTTCTGCGTGCTCGGCGGGCAGTATCGAAGCATCGCATGTGATACGTGCGATAGGACGGGATGATGCGGGAACGGCCGCAACCATACGCGTTTCCTTTACCGCGGAAACAACGGAAGAGGAGTTGCGCGGAGGAATGGACATCCTGATCCGTGTGGTTCAGGGCATGTCGGGCCGTTCGAGACCGTGCTCCCATTCGCGCATGACGATACCATAGCGGAGACCACGTTCCGAGACAATGATGCGGGAGATATCACGATTCTCCATGAAGCGTTTGAGCAGGGCAACGCCGACGAGAATGATGTCCGCCCGGCCCGGATCGATATGCATTGCGTCCTGCAGTTGCTCCTTTGTCATAGCACGAAATTGCGAGAAGCGTCGTTGCACCATCTCACGCGTAAGTTCAAAGCCTGCGATTTTCGATGCGTCGAATGCAGAAAGCCCCAATTCCACAGATGCCAGAGTGACGACCGTCCCTGCCACACCCACGACTGTCGTGTCTCCAGGGTCGAAATCGGGCAGTGTGGGAAGTGCGCCGTCAATAGTAGATAAAAGAATGCTGATCTCTTCATCGGTCGGTGGAACATGATGCAGCAGTTTTTCCGTCATGCGCACGCAGCCGATATCTATGCTGCGACGTTTGTCGATGCGAAATCCGTGTCCTACGGTCAATTCCGTACTTCCGCCCCCGATGTCGAGGACGGCGTAGGCTGCGTCAGGTCTCAGAAGGCCGGAAATCGCTCCGCCATACGTCCACATAGCTTCTTCATCACCGGTGAGAATCTCTATCTCGATGCCGAGTTTCTGAAACATGTAATCGAGGAAATCGTCACCGTTACGCGCATCCCGCAGGGCGCTGGTCCCGGTACAGCGGATGAGATCTACATTGTGCGCACGGGCGCGTTCGACATAGGAGGAGAGAAAGCGCTCGCTTCTCGTAAAAGCGTCCCAGGTTATTGTGCCACTGTGATCGACACCTTCTCCCAGACGTGCGATAACCTGCTGATCCGAGATGATACGGATGCGGCCGTCCCCGGTGATCTCGGCAATGAGCATGAGAATGGTATTTGTTCCGATATCTATTGAAGCAATGGTCATATCGTATCCTTCATCGCACTGATCACGCACCATTCCTGCTCATGCGCTTCGTCCATGACACGCATGCCAAGATTTTCCAGCGCCAGCCGCATATCCGTCGCGTCCTGCAGATAAAACCCTGACAGAATCAGTCTTCCTTCTGTGTTGAGTCTGTGGAGGTATCCCGGAAGCAGTTGGAGATTATCGATTTTCGTGATGTTTGAAAGAATCAGATCATACACACCGGAAGCCTGCTCGATGGAACCAAGTCGAAAATGACACTGTGCGTCGACCCGGTTACGCTGTGCATTCTCCAGAGCGTTGTCATAGGACCACTCATCGGTATCAACACCGTCCGCTTCGCGTGCGCCGAGGAGTATGGCCGCGATGGCGAGTACGCCTGTGCCGGTGCCCATATCGAGGACACGATCATCGGGGCGCACTGTTGTTTCCATAAGGCGGAGCATCAGTCGCGTCGTAGCGTGATATCCGGTACCGAAGGACATCTTCGGGTCGATGGTCAGTACAGACACGCCGTGTACCTGCTCGACGCTGTGCCATGAGGGTGCGATGACAAAGCGATCGGATACGCGTATGGGTTCAATGCTGTCTTCCCATTCCTGATTCCAGTTTTTCTGATCGATGGTCTCGAGTTCGAAGGAAACCGAGAGCCCTTCGTCATCGACCCGCCGTTTGAACGATGCCTCGACCATGGGCCAGCGCTTCTCGTCGAAATACACCTCCCACCAATCTTCCTCTTCAACGAAACCCAGTGGATCGTGCGTAATCAGCATGCTCTGAATCGTGAGATTGTCGGATGTGGAAGGGAAACGGGCTTTTACAAAACGCAGGGATTTGCTCATGTGTTTATTGTCCGTTTGAAAAAGGAGGCTGTCCCGCGGGTTGACGGGACAGCCTGACATTATGGTTGCACGGGATGGATGGCATGGAGTGCTATTCGATCAGCATCATTTTACGGGTGAGGCGGAAATTATCCCCGCGTAATTCATACATGTACATCCCGGTCGGAAGATCGCGGGCCTCAAAAGTGACGGAATGTCGTCCGCGATCAAACTGCTCATCGACGAGTGTGCGAATCAACTGTCCGATACTGTTGTAGACGTTGAGACGCACCACTGAAGGTTGCGGCAGGGAGAAAGAGATCGTCGTCGAGGGGTTGAAGGGGTTCGGATAATTCTGCTCCAAGGCCAGTGATGAGGCAAGAGGAGGAGCTTCTGCATTGACGAGCGACATGTTTATATCGAGGATTTCAAAATCATCGACTGCCGCCTCCACGAGGGAACCGGGTTCATCGTCTGTTGCGACGAAGCGTACTGTCATGTTCTCGGTCAGATCGATCATGTCTCCAAGCACAAAGACATAGGGTTTCCATGAGGCGTCGGATTGTTTCGTACGCTCGAGATACTCCCAGGTTGTCCCCCCATTCGAGGAAATCTGCACACTCCAGTAGTCCTGCCCAGGTGCGGCGCCTGCGTCATTGATATACCAGCGGTAATAGCGGAGTACCGGCTGTACCATAGCGGTCAGGTCAAATTCCCGGGTGTTGAGCATGGTACTTCCGTCGTCAATATCATTGACGCCGAGAGCGGAACCCCGTGTGGCGTTGCCGGTGACCCAGCACTTGAGATCGCTTTCTCCCGGCGTATGGTCCTCATTCGGCTGAACGTAGGGAACCTCACCCTCATTTCCGAGCGAGGGGTTCCACGTCCCGACAGGTTCTTCCCGCACCCAATCACCAGTGGTCGCGTCGCCGTAGACACGCCAGTCGTCCTGTGTTTCCGCATCATGGAAATAGCGGCTCTCGAATCCAACCAGGTAGAGATGACTTGACTGCGGCGCGTGCATCGGATCACGCAGACTGCTACCGAAATTGTCATGGGCCTCGATGTAGTAGCGGACGATGGTTCCTGCCGGCTGTGGCGGGAATTGTCCCAGAAATGTGTTCGTGCTCCGTTGATAATCGACTGTCATTCTCGAACTGCTCTGCCAGTTATTCATGGAATAGACTACATCGACCTGTTCAATGAAGAGTTGCGCAGGATTGATATCTCCGGCAATCCGGGCGATACCCGTGATCTCGGTACTCTCGGAGACACTCTGCTGATCGGCGATTCCGTCGTGCAGGACGAGTATGGCGGAACCGGGGATACCATGCGCGTTGAACGCAGAGATAATGACGTCAGAATTCGGCGTGCCGTTGGAGAGATCACCGTCGTCGTCATCGGCGACGAGGAACTCGATGAAATAATCCGCCAGCGCCTCGCCAAGCGAGGAGCCATCAGGCACACCGTACAAGGCATCGAGGAAAAGGCGGGTGGCATGATCGAGGCCGATAGCCTTGCGTACATCCCAGACTGCACCAGTGAGAATCATGCCGTCGTCGTGGATTTCATTGACGATGTCCTCCGGATAGCGGAGTGTGTTCTCCGAATTGCGTATAATACCGTTATTGCCGCCGGTTTTGAGAAAACCGACGCCGATGCGCGGATCGTCACGAAGAAGATTAGTGACCAGATCGGCAACGGCTTCCTTGATTGCGCCGTTGACCGGGGGTCGTCCCGTCAGACGTACCGTCATCCAGATATGGATGCCATGACCGTATTCGTGATGGATGACGGAGGAAATTTCACCTGTGTTTCCGCATTGCAGTCCTGATTTAAAGAAGTTGATTTTGCTGCCGTCGAAAAAGGCGTTGCACTGGTTGTTGATCTCCACGATCCCGGGCACCTGTGCATCGAGGCTGGCATGACTGGGAGATAGATCAAGCGCGCGGACGAAATCCCTTGCAAGATTCGTATGATAAAACGTATTGCGTTCCGAAGCGATCGAGTTTGCGTTATCCCACAAGATTTCGACCTCCTGTCCCGCTGCCACCATCATCGTTTGCATGGCATTCGCCGGTGAACCGCCGGATACGCGCGTGGTGTCGGCACGCCGGGAAATGGCATACGGACCCGACAGACGAGTGATCAACTGTCCGGTGGTCGAGCCACCGAGATCCGCGGTAAAGCGTCCCTGCTCATCCGTGGTATACATGTTTCCCGACACCCAGACGTAAGCGTGTTTCAAGGGTACGGTCTGTGCAGGCAGAGTATAGGACTCGGGATAGATCGAGATGAGAACGCGTCCGTTGACCACGTTGGCTGTACCGTTGATGCCTTCACCACCTCCTTGGAAATGATGCACGAGATTGCGGCGCCAGCGAATGTCTCCCGTATGTGCATCGACGTAGGTATCCCAGTGTTCATGATCCGAAGTACGCAACTGGAAATTATAGACCAGCCGGTAATCGATGTGATCAGGATAGCGCAGGGGCAGGACGAACAGCTCGCCTCCGGTGATATGCTGAGCTGACGGAACATAGGGCAGCCCTGCTTTCGCGAATTCGCGCGCGGCTTCCCTGGCGATTCCGGGTTGTGTGTCCAGAGATATACCCTGATGATAATCCGATCCGAACATGAATACGTGTCCGCGATCACTGATGCGCAGATCCACGTCGGAGAAAAGAACATCGACACCCTGATAGACCTGGCGGTATTTCTGATAAATCTTGCCACTGACGACTTCCGAGTAAAGAAGTTTGAGTTTCCCGGCATCGAGATTCATCGTACGAGCATTGTGCTCAAGAAACCGGCGTCCGGCCTGAGGTGCATTCATAAGGTTCACTGCGGGGAAACCATCGATGGGAATTCCGCTGCCCCAGGCACGGTGCGGCGTACGACGCATCGCATCATAACGAAAATTCCAGTCGCTGTGCTCCATTACGAATTCACGAAAGCCCTGATGGGCCTTGGCCAGGGACATCGATTCCTGGACCCGCTCCTGCGAGAGGACCAATCGGGAATCGGGGAGCGGGACCTCGATGCCTTCTTCATGTTGATGCTGATGCTGGGAAAATGTTATGAAGGGGACCGTGATGAAAATCGCAGCAATCAGGAGGGTTCTGATCATACATGCCTCGGAAATATTATGTCATTTATTCTGATTGTGGTGTTGTCGCAAGTCTGCAAGACGCTGTGAGCGAGAGTCATGGAAGCAGACGTACCTCCAATCAACTATCATTGCAGTTTAATTCAAATTCTCAACGAAATCAATATATTTCTCGTTCCCCTTATGTCAGAATTTCTCGAAGCCCGTGTATGCCTTCCTGCCTGCTCCGCTGTCGACACGACAGATCGGAAACGCGCACGTTCGCAGGAATCAGCGGCGGTAACGCACGACGTTATCCGGAAGGGAGACACGGTCACTGTTCCAGCAGGCGACTGCGTGTCCGTTTTCGATCGTCGTCAACGAAGGGGAATGCAGAATGCATTTCTCTGTAGCGAAATCGCAGCGGGACTGAAAGTTGCATCCAGGAGGATAGTTGGTGGGGCGGGGGACCTGGCCGGGAATGATTGTCAACCGTTCGCGCGGCAGGTGATAGGCGGGAATCGATGAGAGCAGTCCGACAGTGTAGGGATGACGTGGTTGATAGAATATTTCATGGACGGAACCACATTCGACAATATGCGAGGCGTACATGACGGCGACGCGATCACAGGTTTCAGCGATGACGCCGAGATTATGTGTGATCAGCAACACCGACATGCCAAGTTCATCCTTGAGTTCATTGATCAGTTTCAGGACCTGTGCCTGGACGGTGACATCGATGGCTGTGGTCGGCTCATCGGCGATCAGTACGGTTGGATTGCAGGCAAGTGCCATCGCTATCAATACACGTTGACGCATTCCACCGGAGAGCAGATGGGGAAACGACGCCATCACGTCGTGTGGTCCGGCAATACCTACGCGTGCGAGCATTTCGACAGAAATATCATACGCCTCATTCCAGGAAAGATTGCTGTGGTACAACAGTCCCTCGGTGATTTGATCACCAATGGGGAACACCGGATTCAGCGATGTCATCGGTTCCTGGAATACCATCGCGATCTCATTGCCGCGGAGAAATCGCATCTCCTTCTCAGTGAGCGTGAAGAGATCACAACCGTGAAAATAAATTGATCCGCCAGCGATGCGTCCGGGACGGCGGATCAAACGCATGATCGCGAGAGCGGTCACTGTCTTACCGCAACCGGACTCACCGACAATTCCCAGGGTTTCCCCTTTACGCAGTGTAAAGCTGACATCATCAACAGCGATGGCCATTCCATCACTGCCGTCAAACACAGTGGTCAGATTTTCTACCCGGAGGATGGACTCGTCAGAAGATTGCATTGTATTCCGTAGTCATTCGGAATCGAAGAGAAGGTATAATACTGCCGGACGAACAAAAAGACAATTTACGTCTTTCCGTGCGGAATGCACTGTGTTGCTCAGTCACCGTCATACAGCACGGTACAGCGATTTGTCTCGACTCCGTCGCTGATGTATTTTCCCTGCATTACTCAACAGCGACAGCGTGCACATGTCAGACGAACATTCTACAGACAGGGATCAGGGATCGGAAGTCAATTTCGATGCGATGAGCAACACCGTACGCATCCTTCATGCACGGGAGGAACAGGTGCATATGGGTGGCGGATCCCGGGCAATAGAAAAACATCACGCACGCGGCAAGATGACAGCGCGCGAGCGTATCGAAGCCTTGCTCGATGAAGGGAGCCCGTTTCTGGAAATCGGTCTCTTTTCAGCATGGGAAATGTATGAGGAATACGGTGGCGCGCCGTCATCGGGAACGGTGTTCGGTGTCGGCAGGGTCCATGAGCGCGACTGTGTCATCGTCGCAAATGACGCCACGGTCAAGGCAGGGGCGTGGTTTCCGGTCACGGCAAAAAAGAATCTGCGGGCGCAGGAAATCGCCATGGAAAATAATATTCCGATCATTTATCTCGTCGATTCCGCAGGTGTGTTCCTTCCGTTGCAGGATGAAATATTTCCTGACAAAGAACATTTTGGCCGCATATTCCGTAATAACGCAGTCATGTCCTCGCAAGGTATCCCGCAGATCGCGGCAATCATGGGTTACTGTGTGGCAGGAGGCGCCTACCTGCCGATCATGAGCGATGAAGCACTGATTGTCGAACATACCGGAACGGTATTTCTCGCGGGGGCACATCTGGTCAAGGCTGCCATCGGAGAGGAGGTGGACAACGAAACTCTCGGTGGTGCGCGTGTGCACAGCGAAATCAGCGGTGTTACCGATTATCGCATGCCGGATGACACGACCGCCTTGCGTACGATCAGGGACCTGGTTTCCAAGCTCGGACGCAGGGGAAACGCGGGGTACGATCGTATTGCAGCCACGGCACCACGCCGGCCTGCAGAGGATCTCTACTATATCATGCCGAAAGACAGATCGAAACCCTTCGATACACATGAACTGCTTGGCTGTATCGTTGATGATCAGGAGTACGTCGAGTACAAGGCGGACTACGGAAAAACACTGATCTGCGCCTATGCCCGCATCGATGGCTGGGCCGTCGGCATCGTCGCGAATCAGCGTGGGATCGTCCGTTCCGGTAACGGTGAGATGCAGATCGGCGGTGTGATCTACAGCGACAGTGCGGACAAGGCCACACGCTTTATTCTCAATTGCAACCAGAAACGTATTCCCCTTGTGTTCCTGCAGGATGTGACCGGCTTTATGATTGGAAGCCGTGCCGAACACGGAGGCATTATCAAGGACGGTGCCAAGATGGTCAATGCCGTGGCGAATTCCGTCGTGCCGAAAATCACCTTCATCATCGGAAACAGTTACGGTGCGGGGAATTACGCCATGTGTGGCAAAGCGTACGACCCGCGTTTCATCTTCGCCTGGCCAACGGCCCGGATTTCCGTGATGGGCGGAGCGCAGGCGAGCAACACGCTGCTTGATATCCGTCTCTCACAGATGAAACGTGACGGAAGACAGATCAGTGAAGAAGAACAGCAGGAGCTGCTCCGCGATATTCAGGAACGGTATGAGCGGCAGATGAGTCCGTATTACGCAGCCGCCCGCCTCTGGGTCGATGGTATCATCGATCCGGTGGATACACGTGAGGTGATCAGCCATTGCATATCCGTTGCCGATAATAATCCCGATGTCCCGCGCTTCAATCCCGGAGTATTACAGACCTGAGAGTGCAGACTCTCCATACCGGTGTCCGGTTTGTCCTGCTGATACTGCTTCTTCCCCTCGTAATCGATAACGGCATGGCACAGCCGGAGAGCGGGGAAGAGACGCAATGTGGCTCCCTGCGGGTCGGACATCAATCGCTCACAGTGTTCGAAATTCCGCCGGAAGGTCTGTGGCAAAAGATCCGTCGCGTCTTTCTGCCTCCGGAAATCAGTCTGGTGTATGACCTCCGTAGAACGATCGCAGCACAGGAACCTCTGAAGCCCCGGAGCAGAGAAGCCGACCTCCGGCGACTGGATGCCATGTACCTGCATGCAGTGTATCTTGCCGAAGGCGATCCGTATCTGGCACTGTTTGCTCTGAGCTTCGCTACGTTGCCCTATCATACGTTTCCGGCGCGCATCCCATTGCTGGGTATCAACATTACCGTGCCGGTTTCGACAGAACGTCGCGAGGCATTCGAGCGGCGTCTCCGTAATCTCCCAGGTCTGTTGCTGTCGGATACGCCTGCCTATCTCGATCGCGACAAGATACCGCATTTTTTCGGCAGTGCCTGGCTGCAATGTGTGACAAAGAACAGGCATATTACCGAAGCTGCCGGGGAATTGCTGGAACTGGCCGAGGAACTGTTCAAACTCGAGGGCGCGCGCGATGAACGGGATGTGTTCGTCAACCAACTCGGAGCAGCATTCGGCATTGCCCTGCAGAAACAACGCGCCGTCCTTCCATCTGACTTCTTCCGCATGCATTGATGCAACGCCACAGTGAAAGATGGCATATAATGTGCGGGGACGGTGAAGCGGAGATCGTACGCGTAGAGCCGGTGACGAAATTCATAATGAATACACGAACCATTTCTGTACCATGAACGAACATCGCATTCTGATTGTGGACGATGAACGGAGCATTCGCGAGATGCTGCGCATGACCCTCGAATACGAAGGCTTTGACATCGATGAGGCGGAAAGCGGATTGAACGCATTGACCGCCATGCGGGAGGTGCTCCCGGATGCCGTGATTCTCGATGTGAAAATGTCCGGTCTCGACGGCATTGAAACCCTCGAACGCATGCGCGAGGAATTTCCGGAAGTGCCGGTCATTCTCCTCACCGGACACGGCAGCATTGAAACAGCGGTGGAGGCAACAAAAAAGGGTGCGTTCGATTTTCTCTCGAAACCGCCCGACCGCGAGAAAATTCTTATCACACTGCGCAATGCCATCCGCCAGACCGCACTGCTGCGCGAGAACAGACGCATGCGCAAGGAAATTCTCGGTCCGGATGATATGGTCGGTTCCTCTTCAGCTATTCGCGATTTGCGGGAGACGATCATGCGCGTTGCACCGACCGAGGCCTATGTGCTCATCACAGGTGAAAATGGAACGGGCAAGGAACTCGCCGCACGTGCGATTCATCGCAACAGCAATCGGGCTGATCGAGAGATGGTGGAAGTCAACTGTGCCGCGATTCCACATGAACTGATTGAAAGTGAGCTTTTCGGCCATGAGAAAGGGTCATTTACCGG
>JAGTUW010000375.1 GCA_018224345.1 Bacteroidota bacterium | reverse complement strand
TGGTGTATATACGTCCATTTCTTGTCTTGACGCTTCTCCTGTGTTTTATCGTCACTACGCAGGCGCAGGAGCGTTTTGTGGTCATGAGTCTGAAAGGCAAGGTCGAAGCGAGGAAGACAGCCGGGAAGGAATCCTGGAACGCGGTAAAAGTAGGGGATGTACTGCATGCGACCCACACAGTGCGCACTTCGTATGCGAGTTATGTCAAACTGATGACGGGAAAAAACCGCCTCCTCAGTATTGATGCGAATACGACGAAGCAGCTTTCCACGTTTGCCGGGACAGTCAAGCGGCAGAGCAGTGGCAGTGCTTCGGAACGTCTTCTCGAATATGCAGCGATGCAGATGAAGGCATCCCGGTCGCGCAGCAATGAGCCCACCTATGGTGCGGTGCGAGGCAATCTTGATGTATTTTCCGCTGTTTTTCCAAAGTATGCCGTTATGACGACCGAACCGCGGTTTGAATGGGTCGATGCGGAGGCCGCCCAGCAATATGAGTTTGTGTTGCTTGATGAGGCCTTTAACATTGTCACCCGTATGCAACTTGATGAAGCCGGATTCCTCTACGAAGAGGAGAAGGGACCCACTCTCGGTGACGGCAGACGTTATCACTGGAGAATCACACGGCTATCCGATGGCCTGGACAGTGAGATTCAGACGTTTCAGATTCTGCCCGCGGATACCATCACTGAAATTCGTGAGGAGCTGATACGCCTCGATGAGGAATTGCTCAACATGGGTGCCGACCAAGTGACACTGCATCTGATCCGGGCGATATATTTCGAGAAACGGGGGCTGTATACGGACGCATTTCACGAATACAAGCAGACCGTCCAACTGGCACCCGATGTACAGGAATATCGTGATATGCTGCGGAATCTGCTGTTTCATATGCGACTGTATGCGGAAGAGGAGTACCTTCTCGAGTGAGTCGGAATCAATATGAGTACTTGTAGCCGCCGGATCACCGCCGGTCTGCGTCTGTGCGCCTCGTAACAGCATTGCTGTTTGTTCGTCCCGGCGTTTCTCCGGCCAACATGCCGGTGTCGCCTTCCGTCAGGGGCACAGTGAAGATAATCCGGCTTTGGTATTGTCATTCCGGTCGTGGAATCGTACATTAATGAGTACTTCATCTAGTGAATCATGGCAATCTGTCTATTCGAAGATTATTCGATATCTACGCTCTTACCGTTGACCCATTTGCAACCTGATTTCGATCTGCGCTGTGGCATGTTTACAGGACGCGAACGGGTAGCGCGGTATTTCCCCGATGAAGCACTCTCGCCGTTTACGCGACGTGCTCTCGTCGATGTATTCGCCGAACGGACGGGATTGCCTGTCAATGCGGAAGCGCAGCAGGATCTGTTCATTCGGGGGAATGTGCTATTGCGACCCGGACTCGTCGAGCAGATCCGTGCTCACCGGGACAGGGACATGCTTTTTCTCAACAATGGTGAAATGGTTGCAGCAACCGTAATCTCGGACAACGTTCGGGAGAAATTACTTCACACGATCCATGCAGGACTCACACGTAGGGTTGCATCGACGACAACCATAGGTATGCCCGGACGGGATCTTGATCTTATTCCAGCTCTTGAGGTGGAGGTCGACGTCCTTCTTTTTCCGTGGGACATCATCGAGCATAATGAGTCCATGCTCCACCATGATGCGGATTTATACCCGCTTGGGAGTGTCAATGCGACGGCACAGGTCGCCGCATCCGCCGAACTTGTTGAGGAAGATCGGGTATTCGTGGCAGACGATGCCCGGATATCCTCCGGAGTGGTATTGGATGCAAGTGAAGGGCCTATCGTCTTGGACAAGGCGGCTATCATCATGCCTCATGCCGTGGTGCTTGGACCAGCATATATCGGGGAGCATTCGCGTATCAAAGTTGCCGCGAAGATATATGGCGGCAGCAGTATCGGACCGTCGTGCAAGGTCGGTGGTGAGGTGGAAGGAAGCATTTTTCATTCCTTCTCCAACAAGCAGCACGATGGTTTTGTCGGTCACTCTTATTTCGCACCTTGGACCAATCTGGGGGCCGACACCAACACCAGTGATTTAAAAAACAACTACTCCAATATCCGGACAATGCTGGAGGGATTAGAATTTGATACCGGCCGCATGTTCCTTGGTACCATCATGGCTGATCACAGCAAATGTGGTATCAATACCATGTTCAATACGGGAACGGTCGTGGGGGTGGGGTGCAATATCTATGGAGGGGATTTTCCGCCAAAATATCTTCCCAGTTTCACCTGGGGAGGTGCATCACTATTGACCGAATATGAATTCAACCGGTTTTGCGCCGTTGCAGCAGCTGTCATGCAACGGAGAGGCCAGACATTAACGGAAACCGAACAGCACCTTCTCGACGATGTGTTCAAGCAGACATCCGAACAACGTCGTTCTTTTTTGTAGTACTCAGAATAACATAGATGCCATGAATAATGACACACATTCTCTGCCACCGCTGTATATCGGTGTGCGTGGTATTGCCGTGAAAATACTGACGCGGGTCGATCGTACGGACGCATATCTCGACAAGCTACTTGATATCGAACTTGAGACCGGAGACCTGAATCCTCCGGACAAACGTCTGCTCAGTGAACTTGTGCATGGGGTATTGCGAAACCAATCCAAGCTGGATTGGGTATTGACCGGATTTTACCACGGCCAGTACACAAAGGTCGCACCGAATATTCGCAATGCATTACGTGTGGCGTTATATCAGATTCTTTTTCTCTCCCGCATCCCGCATCACGCCGCTGTTAACGAGGCCGTGGAATTTGTCAAGAAGTATCGCGGGCAACGGCTCGCTGATACTATGAACGGGCTATTGAGAAATATTGCGCGAAATGTCGAAAATATCCGCTATCCACTCGCTACCAATGACGAAATACAATATCTGTCCGTCGTGCATTCGCATCCGACGTGGATTGTCAAGCGCTGGCATGCCCGGTATGGTTTCGAGGAGACCGAATCGCTGTGCAAGGCCAACAACATGCGACCTTTTCTGACATTGCGGCCGAATCCTCTCCGCATCGATTACAAATCATTTGTAAACGAACTCGTCGAGGTGGGCATCGACTACCGGCGGTGCTTCTATATGCGCGACTATGTGACCGTGCGAAACCTGCCGAATATCAGGCACAGCAGATTGTTTACCGAGGGGTTGTTCACTATCCAGGATGAGAGTGCAGGACTGGTTGGAGACTTGCTTGCACCGAAACCGGGTGAAACAGTCATTGACCTGTGTTCCGCTCCAGGCGGCAAAGCGTTGCATGCTGCCGAGCACATGAATAACGAGGGACGTGTCATCGCAGTGGATAAGTATGACGTGCGTCTGAATCTCATTCATCAGGCGGCGGAACGGAACGGGGTAATGATTTTCGAGATTAAGGAAGGGGATGCTTCCGAGGTCGAGTTGGAGCCTGCCGATAAAGTACTCGTCGATGCACCCTGTTCCGGCCTGGGGACGATGAGCAAGAAGCCCGACATCAAATGGAAGCGTGAAATGGATGATATTCACAAGCTGGTCAAAACGCAACGAGCGATCATGGGAAATGCGGCCCGTCTGGTGCGTCCCGGTGGAGTGCTCGTGTACAGTACCTGTACAATTGAGCCTGAGGAGAATCAAATGATCGTCAAGGATTTTCTCGAGCAGCATCCGGAATTTGAGATACAGCATGCCGCGCATCTTCTCCCGCAACGCGTGGTCGACCAGGAAGGATTCCTTGCGACATTTCCACACAAACATCGTATGGATGGCGCGTTCGGTGCGCGTCTGAAGCGCAAGGAAGAATAGCAAGACTGCGGAGCGGAGTCCACCGGACGCACTCTCGGGTCTGGTGGCAGCCGGGGATCTGCCTGGTGGCTACTCGGTCTCGTCCTTCGGGGACTGCGTGGGTTCTTCGGCGCTTCCCCCATTTTCGCGCAGGTGATCAGGGATATGTTGTTCGCGTACGATGGTATCGAGTTCATCGCCTTCGAGGATTTCACTCAGGAGTAACGCTTCTGCAATGAGATCCAGGGTGTCACGGTGTTCAGCGAGCAGTTCTTTTGCCATCATATATCCTTCTTTGATCATCCGTCTGGTCTCGTTATCCACCAGACGCAGCGTCTCCTCACTGAAATTCCGTTGGTTGAACGGGTTGTCTCCGAGATAGGAATCTCCAGAGGGATCCATCAGCGACATGTGTCCGAGTTCGTCACTCATACCGTAGCGGGCGACCATGTTTCTGGCCAGGGTTGTGGCATGCATCAAATCGTTTTCCGCACCCGTGGAGAGAGAACCGAAGATGATGTCCTCTGCCGCGCGTCCGCCGAAGAGGACGCTCAGTCGGGAAGTCAGGTACTCGGCGGTGTAGTTGTGGCGCTCGTCGAGTGGGGTTTGCATGGTAACACCGAGTGCCCTACCACGTGGCACGATAGAGACTTTCGTCACGGGATCCGAATCCGGTGTGAGTTTGGCAACGAGTGCATGTCCCGCCTCATGATACGCGGTTCTGCGTTTCTCCTCATCCTTGAGAATCATGCTCGAACGTACGTGACCAAGCATAATGGTGTCAAGTGCATTGAGGAAATCCTCTTTTTCGACCTTGTCCTTTCTTTTTTTCGATGCCATGATCGCGGCTTCGTTGACGATGTTCTGCAGATCCGCGCCAGAGTTTCCGGGAGTCGCACGTGCGATATCGCGGAGATTGACATCGTCGGAGAGTGGAACGTTACGCACATGGACGTGGAGAATTTCCTCGCGTTCCGTGAGATTCGGCAAATCGACGATAATACGACGGTCGAAACGGCCCGGTCGCAACAATGCCGGGTCGAGTACGTCGGGCTGATTGCTGGCCGCCAGTACGATGATATCTTCGTTTGGTTCGAACCCATCCATTTCCGACAAGAGCTGATTCAGGGTCTGTTCCATTTCGCTGGCACCCCCGCCGTAGAAACCCTGTATGCCGCCTCGTCGTCTTCCGATGGAGTCGATTTCGTCGACAAACACGATACAGGGGGCATTTTTTTTCGCTGTTGCAAAGAGGTCGCGTACCCGGCTGGCTCCGACACCGACGAGCATCTCGAGGAAGGCCGAACCGGAGACGTGATAGAATGGAACGCCGGCTTCTCCGGCGACGGCGCGGGCAAGCAATGTTTTACCCGTTCCAGGAGGGCCGATAAGGAGGACACCCTTTGGTGCGCGTCCACCGAGACGATGGAAGTCCTGGGGTCTGCGGAGAAAGTGAATGACCTCGAAGAGCGCTTCTTTCTGCTCTTTTGCCCCGGCTACATCGTCAAAGGTGGTTTTGACTTTTTCCTTTGTGTAGGATTGTGCGTTCATTTTTCCCATCGAGAGCAGTCCGCCTGATCCGCCCCCTCCGCGGAGGCGTGCACTGATGAAAATGAAAAACCCAATCATAAGTGCCAGTGGCAACACGAACCAGATAATCGTATTCCAGAGCTCGGAAGTGTCCTGAATTGCCACCACTGTGACATTTTTCTCCTCGAACAGATTCATGAGGGATTCATCCGGAATGGATGTCGGAATAATCACTGTATACATGGCGCCTTTTGCATCCCGCCTGTCACCATCCGCTTTTTCAAAGGCTGTCAATGTCCCTTTTTCAATCTCGACCTTGTTGATTTTTCCATCGCTGACCATGGACTTGAATTCGCTGTACGGCAGTGTCGAACCCTGATTGCTCCAGCTCCAGAAGAATTGCATTGCAAACAGGAGGGCAAAGAGAATAAGAAGCCATCGGTACATATTCATTCCCTTGAATGGTAACTGCGGCCCATCCTGTTTCTGTTGTTGCGATTTGTTTTGCTGCTCGTTGCTCATAGGTGCTCCACATCAAAGAAAAAATAGATGCCGGTCGTCTGTGTAGGTCAACAGGCTTCTCTCATAACACGAAAAACGGCTGGGAAATTCACTGTTACGACATGCGGGAAGCGCAGAACGATGTGATGCTGCTGCATTGATCGTCGATATCAGTCGCTGCTTCAATCCGGCTTGGTTTTGCGGAATTGCACTGTGAGAGGGACACCTTTGAACGACCATTTCTCACGTATTCGTCTCTCGACGAAACGACGGTAGCTTTCCGGAATATGTTTGGGTTCGTTTGCGAAAAGCACGATGACCGGCGGCGCTTCGCGTACCTGTGTCGCATAGAAAAATTTTACATGTTTTCCGGTCGGGGAAGCCGGCGGTGGTGTCGTGCGGAGTATGTCGATAATATGATCGTTCAACTCGGAGGTGGAAATACGTTTACTGCGCTCCTGATAGACTTCGAGGCAGAGATCCAGTGCTTTTGTCACGCGTTGCCTGGTAATGGCGGAGACAAAAATAACCGGTATATAGTCAAACATCTTGACGCGGGCATAAATTTCCTTCGTGATCTGATCCGCGGTTTTCTCATCCTTTTCAACAAGATCCCATTTGTTTATAGCGATGACGACACCTTTGTTGAAACGCACGGCCTCATTGAGTACGTCGATGTCCTGATGCGACATGCCATCGCTCCCATCAAGCAGACAGAGTGCAACGTCACAACGTTGAATGCTTTTTATTGTGCGCAGTGTTGAATAAAACTCGATGTTTTCCTTCACCTTGCTCTTTCGCCTCAGGCCGGCCGTATCGATCAATGTCACAGGTTGTCCCTGGTATTCAAAACTCGAATCAATGGCGTCACGGGTTGTCCCCGGCACATCCGTAACGATGGAGCGTTGTCTGCCGAGCAGGGCGTTGGTGATGGAGGATTTTCCGACATTCGGACGACCGATGATGGCAAGTTGCAGATGGTCGCTGGCTTCCTCGGGTTCTGCCTCCGGGAGACCTTCGACGATACGATCGAGAAGATCACCCGATGCACGCCCGCTGATGGCGGAAACCGGTTGAGGATCACCGAGGCCGAGCTCGTAGAATTCCACCTGATTCATTTCCCATTTCTGGCTGTCGATTTTATTGACCGCCAGCACCACATCCTTTTTGCTTCGCCGGAGAATCTGTGCAAGCTCGAAGTCCATGGGAATCAAGCCGTGTTGTCCATCAACGACGAAGACAATGACCATGGCTTCTTCTATGGAGAGTTGAACCTGCTCGCGAATGGCACGTTCGAAGATGTCATCCGATTCCGGGACGTACCCGCCCGTATCAATCAACACGAATTCGCGTCCAGCCCAATCTGTTTCGACATAATGACGATCCCGTGTCACGCCCGGCTGGTCATCAACGATGGCCTGTCTGCCGCCGACGATACGGTTGAACAGTGTGGATTTCCCGACATTGGGTCTTCCGACGATGGCGACGATAGGTTTATTCATGAACGATATTTTCCGGAATTGCCGCGACCGCGGGAGGTGCGGCGGTTACCGAGCAACAACTGCATGCCTGCATATATCACGATCGCGGCGATCGCGAGAAGCAGGACATTGCCGAGTGCCCAGAAAAAAAGGCGCAAGGTGATGAGGATGACAACGACCAGTGCGATGATAAAGAGAGCGTGTTTCATGATAACCTCATGAGCGAATCCAGCGAATAACTTCGTCCAACCCCGGCCGTTTCCCGGTGAGCAGCATGCCCGTGCGGAAAATCCTGCCGGCGACCCAGATGAAAAACACAATAGAAAGTACGAGGATCGACAGACTCAAAGCAATTTCCCAGAACGGTGGCGTGGTGATCGGCAAACGCATGAACATCATCTGCGACGTAAGCAGAGGGATCATCGAGAGCGCGACGAGCAGAGGACTATTCGGACTCTGCGTTGCGATAAACGCGATGATGATTGGCAACATGAGCAGCATTGTCAGGTAGCCCGTCATTTGCTGTGCTTCCTGTTCGGTCGAAGCCAACGATCCGAAGGCGACAAAAATCGAAGCATAAAGCAGGAAACCGAGGAAGAAGTACAGCAACATCAACGCGAGATTATCGAGCGGAAGATTCCGCAGATCGACTGCGATAACGAGCAGTATGCCGATCAGGCCCCAGAACAACAATTGGACGACGCCGAGCATGCTGATCCCGACGATTTTGCCGAACATCAAATCCATCGGCGAACAGGAAGAAATGAGGATTTCAACAATGCGGTTGCTTTTCTCTTCCACCATACTACGCACAAGCATCTGTCCGGAAGTAAGTATCATGATCATAAGCATGATGAGAAATACATACGAGAGTCCGAACGCTTCGAGGAAACCGGATTCCTCCTCGCCTTTTTCGGTAATGCGGACGGTGCGCATGTTCGTCGGGCGCGTCAGTGCATCCACTTGCGCTGGATCAAGGCCAGCGCGCAGCAGCTTGAATTCGCTGAATATGTCGGAGATACGTCGTTCCAACCTGGTGACCGCTGCGATATCAGAAACGTTCAGGGAGCGAAATTCGATTTGATGCGAATCGATGGCGTTGGAAGGTATGATGATCGCTGCCCAGATGTGTTGACGCAAAAGAGCGCTGTCGAGGTCGGATTTGATCACGGGAAGTGGTCGGTCTGCCGCTTCGAGAGCTTGGATACGATATTTCGGTGTTCCGTCCTGAAGAAGAGGCGAGCGTTGCAGTGAGGTGGCGAGCGAATCGACGACGACGCCGGTGGCATCGTAGACGGCAATGTGTTGAGCTTCCGAATGTGACAAGGTATCGTGCAAGAGAGTGGGAGCGAGGGCGAACAGGGCCATGATGGCCGGTGTAATAAATAGTCCGATCAGGAAACTCTTTGTTTTGACGCGCTCGACGAATTCCCATCGTGCGACACGTAAGGCTTTGTTTGTCATCCTCATGGTTGTACCTCCTCCTGAATGTGGTTCTCCCGTTTCACCTGTGCTTTCAGGCGGAAGAGGCGGAAAAACGACCATCCCCCAGCAGACAGGGCGAGGAGAATGAATACGACAGACAGAATGGTGGCACCATCCCGCAATTGCAGGGACAGAAGCAGGGCAACCAGGAAAAAAATCATACCGCTGAAAAGCTGTTTTCTCAGTTGCGGATGTTGCATGACGGTCGGACGGTTCGACGGTCGGGAAGTCACGGTAGCGTCATCCGTATTCTCAGCTCGATTGATCCCGACGATATCGATGAAAATCGAGTGCAGAGAAGGCTCAATCCGTGAGATATGATGCAGCTCGAGCCGGGGCAACAGTGCTTCGATGATTGTATTGGTTTGAATATCCGGTTGAAGTTCGATTTCCGCAAAATTACCGGCAAGATCAATAGACCGCACACCGGGCAGGTCACGCAGAAAATTTCCGTCGCCAGTAAATTCCAGACGAAGCGCATTTTTCCCATACTCCCGCTTGATAGCGGATGGCGAACCGTGCAGAACCGTTTGTCCTCTGTCGATCATCAGCAGATCGTCACACAACTTTTCTGCCTGTTCCATCTGATGCGTTGAAAAAATGATGGCACGGTTGTCGTCTTTGAGTCCGAGCAGGGCATCTTGCATCAGGACCTGGTTAACCGGATCAAGCCCGGCGAAAAGTTCATCGAGGACGAGCAGACGCGGACGGTGCAGAATGGAGATGATAAATTGCAGCTTTTGCTGATTGCCTTTTGAGAGTTCTTCGACATTGCGTTTCTCGTACTGCGTCAGAGAAAAGTGATCGAGCAACGGACGGGCGGCTTCCCGCACTTCTGCCACACTCATGCCTTTGAGAGACCCGAAATATGCAATCACGTGTTCGATCTTGTTTTTCCTGTACAAGCCGCGTTCTTCGGGGAGGTAGCCGACCAGATTTTTCAGATCCTCGCTCATCGGTTTCCCATCGATACGAACGGAACCGGCATCCGGTTGAAGGATGTCCATAATCATGCGTATCGTTGTGGATTTCCCCGCGCCGTTAGGACCGATCAGCCCGAATATCCGCCCCTCCTCGACGGTGAAGGACACATCATCGACAGCACGGAGTCGAGTGAAATCCTTTCGTAAATGCTGAACTTCCAGCATAGTGGTCGCCTCTCTGAACGAATTGGTACATCCATATTTCACTTCCGCCGGTGCAGGGCACGATTATCTGCCGGGATTAACACCAGGGAAGAAAAACAGTAATATTAAAGGTACGCAAAAAAAGCATTGCAGGTGACGGCAATTATCAGCCCTCAGTGAGCATGATCTCGTGTACCCAGAAGAGAACGCGTTTGCGGAAACGAAGTTCAATTTCTTCCCGCAGTGGATCATCCTGTGCGAGGTGCGGGGGAGCGCCCCGGAAGAAGCGACACACCTCCTCGATCATGATGTGCGGGTCCTGCTGTGAGAACAGTTGATGACGAAGGGCCGGCATGCCGGCAAAATTACGGGAGTACCACATGGCATGTTTGCGCATCCGCGGGATGGCACGGATACTGCCGAATTCGTCAATCATGCTTTGCATGTGTGTGCAGACCAGTCTGGTCATTTCCTCCGTGTCAGGTGCATGTTCCTGGATGTCACAGGAATAACCATCTGCGATATCGCGGAATATCCATGGTGTTCCGAGTGCGCCTCGTGCAACCATGACTGCCCAGCATCCCGTTTCCCTCATCATCCTCTGGGCATCGGCGGAGGAAAAAATATCTCCGTTTCCCACGACAGGGATATCAACGCTGTTGACAGCTTCTGCGATAGAATCCCATTGCGCCGCGACGTCATAGCGGGCGTGACGCACGCGGGCATGCACGGTAATCATAGCAACTCCACCGTCTTCCGCAGCACGCGCGATATCCCTGACATTGCTGAGTCGTGAATGGCCGCGCATGCGTATTTTCGCTGACACTGGTATTGTCGTCGCTTCTGATGCGGCGGAGAGAAGGCGCGTCATACGGGGGAGGTCGTCAAGTAGTTGGGCTCCGGCGCCGACTTCGCAGATACGATCATTCGGGCAACCGCAATTGATATCGAAGAGGTCGGGTTTGAACGGGCGGAGTTCCCGTGCCGCCGCCGCCACTGTGTCGGCGTCGGCCGCCACGAGTTGAATCCCGATCGGATGTTCATCGGGTGAGAAGACGGCGTTGCGAAATGAAGTTGGCGATTCCCGCAGTATTCCTGCTGCGCTTACCATCTCCGTGAGTGTGAGTGCTGCTCCGAATGTACGGCAGATAATTCGGAACGGAATGTCCGTTGTCGCCAGCATCGGTGCAAGGATCGCCTTTCCCTTGATGGCATCGATGATATGTCCCTGAGTTCTCATCACAGCATTCAAGATACAGTGGTACTCTCTCAGCGGCAACATGGAAGGAACGTCTGCAAGGAATGCCTGCATGGTTCCCGGGGCAGCGCTTTATCCGAGGATAAGAGACACCAGCGGCCACCGAAGCGGCACAGAAAAATCCTACAAGGCAGTCTTTTTCGCTTGCGCTGTATTCGAATTTCATGTATCTTCAATTTAGATTATATCTAAATTAGAAATGACAGCACCAGACCCAAAAGAATATTTCACTCAGTACCTCAAGCGCAATAATTATCGCATTACGCCCGAGCGTTTCGAAATACTCGAGGCGGTTATTCACTGTGACGGCCATTTCGATGCGGATGAATTGTTTCTGCGCATGAAAAATGCCGGCAGTAAAGTCTCCAGAGCGACGGTGTACAATACACTCGACAAGCTGACCGAATGCGGGATTGTGGCGCGGTACCGTTTCGGTGAGCGACTTGCACGCTACGAGATTGTTTTTGGCACCGAACATCATCACCACGTTATCTGCCGAAAATGCGGGAAAATAGAAGAATTTGTCGACAAGCGCGTCGAACGTTTTGCCCGCGACGCGGCGGAGGCATTGAATTATGGATTCGAACATACCGTTATGCACATTTACGGCGTCTGTCGCGTGTGCAGGACGCGAAAGGAGACCTGACATGACGTTGAATACATTGACGAAGGGTATGCGCGGTCGGATCGATCGCCTTCCCACAGGGGATATCCGCTCCCAGTTTATTCGCCTTGGACTGGTGGAAGGGGCTGTGGTCTTCTGCCTGGAAAAGCTGCCGGGCGGGACAATTGTGCTGGAATTCAGCCGACAGGAAGTCGCGTTGAGTGGCGACCTTGCCCGCAGTATCACAATAACACAGCCGTAATGTCCAGCACCGGTTCCTGAGATGGAGCATACTTCCGATACGAAAATAGAACACAAGCCGCACAAACATCTGCGCACCGATGCACTCCCTGTCAATCCGCTGAAGGCCAAAGTTGTATTGGTCGGAAATCCGAATGTCGGGAAGTCGGTCGTATTCAACTATCTGAGCGGGCTGTACGTCGATGTGTCGAATTTCCCGGGTACGACGGTCGAAGTCTCGAAAGCGGCTTATCTGCACTATGATCTTTATGATACACCGGGGATTTACGGGGTTTCTTCCTTCAACGACGAAGAACGGGTCGCACGCGATATCATTCTTAACGGCGATGTGATTCTCAATATCGTTGATGCTGTGCACCTCGAGCGGGATTTGTTTCTGACCCAGCAACTCATCGATATGGGGAAGCGGGTAGGGCTGATTGTCAATATGCTTGACGAGGCGCGAAGGCAGACTATTTCCGTGGACCTTAAGCGTCTTGAGGAAGAGATGGGGATTCCCGTCATTGGGACGGTCGCGGTCAAGAAACAGGGGTTGGAGGAGATCCACCAGCTTGTGAGCAGGGCGTGTGAGGGCAGGCAGAACAAGGCGTTACATGCCGAGCTTCATGAGATGCTCGCGGTCGTTGGATCCCAGGCAGAGGCGCTGATGGTTCTGGAAGGGGATGGAATCGTCGCTGCTCGGCACGGGATTGCACCGGCTGATCATAGTCGCCGGGAGGAAATATATATTGATCGGCGCAATCGCGTCAACCGCATTCTTCAAAGCGCAATTACGGATGTGCAGACCGGAAGGCGGGTTGCATCAGTACTCGGACGATGGTCGGTCAGCCCCATCTTCGGCTTTCCGATTCTCGCTCTTGTGCTCTACGCGCTATACTATTTTGTGGGCGTGTTCGTTGCGCAGGATGTCGTTGAATTTACAGAAGGACGAATCGGAAGAGAGATCGTGGAATTCAACATCAAAGCATCCGTTGCGCAGCACGCGGCAACTACGGTCGATGTTGATGTATTCAATTATGCCGGAGATGTGCTTGAGAACCGGTCTTTTCGTTTTGACAATGGTCTCAGTGCGGATCCTGTTCTGTGGAATGAGGTCAGGAAATTTGCGGATGGAGAGAGCGCCGAGTTCATGTTCAACTATGACAATGTGTGGCTGGTGCTTTTCTTCGGAGAATTCGGTGCCATCACTATGACGCTCACCTATCTCGTGTTTCTTCTGTTGCCACTGGTCCTGGGGTTCTATTTCGCCCTCTCCGTACTTGAGGACAGCGGGTACCTGCCGCGTCTCGCCACGTTGGTTGACCGCTTTCTGCGCGTCATCGGGCTCAACGGACGTGCGGTTATTCCGATCATTCTCGGTTTCGGCTGCGTCACCATGGCGACGATCACAACACGTCTGTTGGGAACACAGAGGGAAAAGACCATTGCCACGACAATTCTGCAACTGGCTATCCCTTGTTCCGCACAGCTTGGCGTCATTGCAGCATTGTTGGCAACAGCCGGGGCTGCCGCAACGCTCATTTATACATTTGTCATACTGAGTTTTCTCATCTCTGTGGGTACGGTCATGAACCGCAGTCTTCCTGGCGAGACATCGCCCCTGTTGATCGATCTGCCCATGATGCGCCTGCCACAGTTGAACAATGTGATCAAAAAGACCTCCTACAAAACCTGGTTTTTCATGAAGGAAGCAAGTCCATGGTTCTTTATCGGTGCATTGACCGTCGGAATCCTTCAGGTGACCAATGCGCTGGAGCACATTATGGATGCGATGGAACCTCTGGTTGTGCAATGGTTGCAGCTACCCCGGGAGGCAGCCACGGCATTTGTGATGGGACTCGTCCGGCGTGATTTCGGTGCTGCGGGACTGTATCAACTCAACCTGGACCCCTTTCAGACTGTTGCAGCACTTGTCACCATCACTCTCTTCGTTCCCTGTGTTGCATCATTGATGGTTATGCTCAAGGAACGCGGGATCAAGGAGGGCGCTCTCATCTGGGTGGGTAGTCTTGTGCTTGCCATGACCGTTGGTGGGCTTGTGTCACAGATACTGATCTGATCATGGCTCCCGCCCGTCACAAGCGGAATATGTGATTTTTGTTTTGACTGTGACTTCCGGGAAGAGTACCTTTACGAAAGATGTCATGCAAGGTCCAGCAATGTTGAAAGGTCGCTCCCATATTCTTGTCGGTTCCCTGCTCGTCGCCATGGCCTTCTGGTTTTCGGTGACGATGAGTGGCTCCTATCGTGCAAGTTTCGACGTGCTACTGGATGTGAGCCGTATGCCTGAAGATATCGCCCTTGTTTCTCCGTTACCCGAGACGGTGAATGTTCTGTTTCAGGCGGACGGGTGGCAACTTCTGTTCATGAATGCAGGGAAACAACTGACATTCGATATCCCGGGGGAGCGTCTTCGCGCGGGTGTCATCCATACGAATCGGGCGTTGAATGAAATGATGCAGCTTCCGCAGGGCGTTACAGCGCTGCGTGTGTATCCGGAGACGCTGTTTGTAAAGGTCGATCGCTTCATGGAGAAGTCCGTGCCGCTGCGTCTTACCGAATTGCGGATGACGTTCAAGGAAGGATTTGGATTGGTTCGTGAGCCGGAAGTGACGCCGGATTCGGTGGTACTGCGTGGAGCCGAAAGCGTGCTCCGCGAAATTGAGTCCTGGCCGATCGAGAGTCGATCCTATGAGGATCTCTCCCTGCCTGTCGCAGAGGATGTTGCGTTGCGTGATTCCCTTCCCGGCATCGTGCGTACCGATATTGACAACGTCTCACTCTTTATCCCGATCGAGCAACTTGCCGATATGTGGATCCGCGATATTCAGGTCGAGGTCAAACATCTCCCCGATGATCGTCAGGTGTTGTTGGAGCGACAGAGCATTGATATATCCGTCCGGGGTGGTGTCAATGTATTGTCACTCTATAGCTCGGATGATTTTTCAGCGGAAATCGACTTCGAGGCGATTCTTGCGGATAATTCGGGCTCTATCGTTCCGACAGTTCACATTCCCGCTGATGTCAAACTTCTCCGGATCGATCCACCGAGCATCCGTTACAGTATTCGCCGTTGAGCGGTCAGTGACGCAGAGTTGGCAGGACAACACCGCTGACAAATCCACGCAATCCTCACTATAATCCGACCGTAAAATCAGAACGACAGTTCATTACAAACTGTCGTTCTTTTCCATTCAGCCATATTCAGGTCTGCCTGATGGCCCATGAAATCTTAATCGAGGAAGTGCACGAAGAGTCCATCCCGGAGTTTGGGTTCAAACCAGGTTGATTTGGGAGGCATGACCTGCCCCGCATCGGCAATGGCCATCAGTTCATTTATTGATGTCGGATGCATACTGAACGCGACCGTCATCTCGCCGGATTGCACGCGCCGTTCGAGTTCATCGAGACCACGAATCCCTCCCACGAAGTCGATACGCCGGTCGGTTCGCGGATCGGTGATACCGAGTATGGGTGAGAGAATATTGTTCTGCATGATGGCGACATCAAGACGCTGGACGGGATCAGATTGTTGCAGCAGCACGGGTTCCGCTTCAAGTCTGTACCAGTTGGTATTCAGGTACATGCCGAATGTCCCTTTCCTGGGTGGATGGACGGGACCGTCAGCAGGATGCATGGTAAAGTGCCTGGATAACGCTGCCTTGAGCTCTTCCTCACTCAAGCCGTTGAGATCTTTCACCAAACGATTGTAATCCATGATGCGGAGTTGTCCGGCGGGAAAATAAACAGCGAGAAAGAAATTGTATTCCTCATCTCCAGTATGTGCGGAATGAGCCTGTGCCCGTTCCCGCCCGACAATCGCGGCTGCGGCAGAACGGTGATGCCCATCAGCCACATAGAGCGAGGGAATGCCAGAGAAAAGAGTGCGCAAACGGGAAATGGTATCCGCATCGGCAATCACCCAGGTTTGATGGCGAATCCCGTCCGGGGCAACATGATCGGTCGTGGGTGGGGTCTCACGAATCTTGTCGACAACGACATCAATATCCTTGTTGTCGGGATAGGTCAGAAAGATCGGACCGGTGTGTGCATTCGTGATGCGGACGTGATTACAGCGGTCCTCTTCCTTGTCCTTACGTGTGTGCTCGTGTTTTTTGATCGTATTGTCCCAGTATTCCTCCACCGATGCGCAGCCGACGAGACCATATTGCGTACGGTCGCCCATGGTCTGTG
>JAGTUW010000374.1 GCA_018224345.1 Bacteroidota bacterium | reverse complement strand
TTCTGCGATCGGTATGGGTGCGGTGATTTCCTTTACTCCCCGTCACGTCCTCCGCGTGCTTCCGTTGTATGAAATCGAGAATGTGCGGGAGAAGATACCATTTTTCAGTTTGCGTGCCGAATTCGCAATTCGGATGTAGTTGACACCGAGAGTCATGCACACATTTATTGCATCGAATTGACAAAAACCGGAATAAATTCTTGTATTTTTTACCACTACCTGGTGTTGACCGTAATATATCAGCATGTGCGTCGGACACGTTCCATTTGATTTGTGGAAGAAAAAAATGTACTTACTATGGACTTTATTGATGAGAAGGGCAGTATGCATCATAGTGCAATGTATGAAGATGTTGCAGGGCATTGTACTTCAGTGTTCGCGTTCAGGCTGTCTCCTCACTGTCATCTCTTTTTCACCAGCAGGACAACGAGTATGTTCATGAAAACCCGTCTACTGTTTATTGCTCTTCTCCTGCTCCTCTCCAGTGGGCTACTCACCGCTCAGCAGGAGCAGGATGTCGATACGCAACCTGTCTACTACGATACCGTGGTCCGGCTCAAGGATGGTACCGTGATCAGGGATGTCGAAGTATCGTATGAGCATGAAGTGGGCCGCTACGAACGATATGTCATCAAGTCGCGCGATGGGACGATTGTGCGCGTATTGCCTTCCGATGTGCTTGTGATCGAGACCCATGCGCGGACGTTTTACCCGCCCGTGTACAATCCGATTGGTATTATTTATCCCTGCGATGACAGGCAGCGGGAGGCGCAGTGGTATTTTCTTGAATTGCGCGGATGGGTGTACATGACGGGTGCGGACGAGTCCGAAAATGCCATCGGTATTGATCGCATTGCCTTCGGTCCAGAGATCGTTCCTGGTCTTCGCTTCGGGAATCTCGGTGCGGGTGTGGGTGTATCGTTGTTCCGTGCACGCGAGATTGATCGCATTCCCGTTTTCCTGCATCTTCGTCATCAACTTAGCGCACGATGTTTCGCACCATTTCTCTATGCGCAGGCCGGAACGGTATTCGACAATCAGTCCGGATACCGGCCGACAGTGGGATGGCTGCTCGAACGATCGGCGAAACTGCTCGGTATCGGGGCGGGTATTGATTATCCGCTGGCGTCATGGATGGATCTTTCCGTGGACATCGGGTACCGTTACCTTCAACTACCGACACGCGTTCTCTGCGATTGTTCCGATCAACCTGAAGTGACGGAAGCCCTGTATTATAATGAAAGCCATGGCGTGCTGTTGCGCGCCGGCGTCACATTCTGACGAAAGGAGCGAAACAATGAACAATTCAATGCATATGTCGCAGAGTGTGCATATCGTCGTCGTACTGCTGAGTACGACTCTCTTGCTGTGTTCCTGTCAGACACCGACGGAAACCCCGCCGACCACCCAACGAGATGTAACTGTGCATGTACAGGACGCAGAGGGCAGAGCTTTGGAAGGGATTCCCGTTCAGTTGCACGTACTCGAAGACAACGAAATGGAACGACTCGATACGCGATCGACAGATAGAATGGGAAATGCACAATTCGATGTGTTTATCCCGACTACAGGGCGTGCGTTCCGTTTTGTCATCGGCACGGAGACGACCGGGAGAGTGTTCCTCGATGCGAACCTGCTCTGTCGTGATACAGTGCTGGTTGCGCGGATGGCTGCCGAACGTCTTCCCTGTGGTGATGAAATATCAAAGGTCCTGCGTATCGGTGACATTTGTGCGCCACTTGTGACGGGGCAACGATTTACGGATTCAACGCAACATACCTTTACAAACACCTGTGATGAAGCGTTGACCTTCACTGTGACTGGTCCCGACAGCGAGGATATTTCACTCGTGCTTCTCGATACGGATGGTAGTGTGATCGTTGACAGGCCGTTTATTATCCCTGCGAGCGGACAATTCGTTGTCCGTGCCATTGCAACACCTTCGGACAGTGGCCTGCAGGATTGGTCGTTTGTTTTTACGGGCAGCGGTGCGAACCAGGCGATGACGGTGTTGCGCCTCGATGTGGAAGTTGATGCACGCAATTGCAATGTCTGCGAGTGTCCCGAAGAAGTGATTGTCGTTGATTTCGGATTTGTCGAAGCACATCCGGTGCAGGGCGAGGGCAGGAAATCCGTCACACTGCCGCGCAATATCTGTAATTTCGTGCGTGTGGACAATCTCATACAGACGGTGACACAACCCCAGCGTTTTGGTGTGCCTCCCATAGAGAATATGACACTGCAGCCGGGAGACTCCTATGCACGCAACTTCTCTTTCGTCCCTGCTCCAGGTGATTTTACGCTGGTAGAGGATTATGTGCTCATCGAGCACTGGATAGAAGCAGAGGGAAAAACCTGTACGACCATGGTCATTCTGCGAGGACAGGGGTGTGGCCCCGTTTGCCGGCTGATAGATGATGCCTTCGAATCGACGGGAGAGAATAGCTGGAAGTACGATTTCCCTCGCGTGCGCGTATATGAATCGGGTAGCGGAAGAATTTGTGTCGAGAATATGGGTGAATGTGGCGATCTTGTCATCGAAAAGCGACATGACGAGGTGTCCGGATTTTCTGTTATGCCCGAGGAACTCAGAATTTCTGAGGGGTCTTCGGGTTGTTTTACGGTGGTGTTCAATGCTACCGACGATGTAGTATGGCCGGACGGGCATGGACAACCGGCGATCATCGAACACATGCTTCCGATTCGGCTTCTCGGTTGCGGACCTGAAAATTCCATAGACGTGCATGTCCTGGTCGATACCTTGCCCGCACAGTTTTCCCGCTGTATCTACCAATGGGATCAGAATGGTAACTTCGGTTATAATTTTACTCCGGTGGCCGGGAAGGGCGAAGATCATTTCGATCCCGACCCTCTCAACAGCCAGATATCCGATATGGTTGTCCTTAATGCTTCCACCGGTAATTCGGCGGATGTGCGGTTAAGGTCCGGCTGGAAATTCATCAAGGCTGATGTCACCGAAGCACAGTTCAATTTTGCTGATATGTCGGACGCTCTCAATGGCTGGTCACGTGCTGAATATCTGGCGATCACGACGGGAACATTCAATACTCCCGGTGTGGCGACGCTGAATTTCCGTTCCGTTTACAGTGTGCAGATAGAACGAGAGGGTACCATCTACTACGCTTGTGTCCGTGTACGTGAGATCAGTGCCGATTCCGACGGGAAATACAAAATCTGTCTCGATGTGCTCTTTCCAATGATCAAGGAGTAAGCAATGCTACATCGATTTCATTCTTTCACCATGGCTGCTCTCCTTCTTCTGACGGTCTTCGGCTGCAGCGGGGTACCCGAAAGCAGCACGAAGGACACGCTGTCTGAAACATCATCCGAACCGGAGACAGCACGAAATGCGACGCTGCTCAATTCGAAAGCGGATGATTTTGCCCCCGTACTCTTCACGGATGGCCGGACGGTACTTGTTACCTCAAACCGCAAACGTGAGGGGAGCGTCCTCATCCGTTCGCCCGAATATCTGTATGGAGAGGCGGTTTATACTGCTACCCGTGCTGAAGGACGCATCTCTCCGGAATTGGATCAATTGGAAAAATGGACCTCCGTCGCACCGTTTTATCCCGGGATTATGGATCGGTTAAACACCGGTACTCCGTTGTTGCATGATGCTACAGCCAGACTCTACTTCAGTGCCACCTACCTCGAGGGTGCCGATGGCGGAGCGGATATTTACACGCTTCCATGGCCTCTGTCGGAGGAGGCCGAGGCACTGTCATTACAAAATGTGAATTCCCCGTGGTGGGATGGACATCCTGCTCTTTCTCATGACGGTACGATGTTGATTTTTGCCAGTGATCGGATTGAGACGCTACCCTCTGTGCAGGATACAGGCCGGCATGCTCCACAATTGTGGCTTTCCCGGCTGAATCAATCAGGGACGTGGTCATCTGCCGAGGCACTGCCTCCGCCTGTCAATTCGGGCACGGCCGAGATGTCACCGCATTTCGGCGCCGATGGGTGGTTGTATTATTCGACAAAACGTTGGCCGGAAACCGGGTTCGAGAT
Source organism: Bacteroidota bacterium (assembly GCA_018224345.1). GTDB lineage: Bacteria > Bacteroidota > Ignavibacteria > SZUA-365 > SZUA-365 > SZUA-365. The sequence continues at coordinate 1,584 of JAGTUW010000374.1, read as the reverse complement.
CGTCCGGAGCCGTCTGCTCCATGGTGAGTGGACCGAACCGGAGCGTCTGCCTGCACCGTACAATTCGGCTCACGACGATGTATTCCCTTTTCTCACCGCTGACCAGATGTATCTGCTATTTTCTTCAAATCGCCCCGGTGGGCAGGGAGGGTATGATATCTGGTTTGCGGAGATGAGTTATTGCGTCCCCCTGGAGGTCGTGGTGCGTTTGTTCGATGCAGAAAGGGATACAAGGCAGATCAATCCCGGCGCGCATATTGCTCTCGAAGTGATCGAGAGTGCGACAGGCAGGAGTGTCGTAAAGAACTATACCGGTTCCGATGGTCGTTTCTATGAATCCTGTCTCGAGGTAGGCACGCACTACACCGTCAAACCTGTCTCGAAAAGTTGCTATCAGGATACGGATGGAGTGGATTTCACGACACCATTACCGGGAGAGATCGGAGATGGTGTGTCCTTGTCCATCGACCTTCGACGTCTGCATCTGCCTGAATTCCATGTCGTGACTGATTCGATCCCATTTTTCGTTACTGGATACTGGTACCCGAATACGACAGCGGAGCTCGAGCGCCTGCGTCATCGTCTGGAGACAGGGAAAGAACTGACGAACGCGAATTTTATCGACACCAGTGATTATGACTATGACATTGCCGCTCAGCGGGTGGATACATGGTTTGCGCAGCTATACGCCGCTATTGATCGTATGCTCGTTCCTCTGCTCGATACCTGCTACGGTGATGCTGATACTCTGATCATTTTTGTGCAGGGATATGTCGATCCACGCGGGCTTGCCTGGGGTACGTTCGAAGAGAAGCAGGAGGTGCGTACACGCAGTGCAGTCGTGAAACCGGGCACTGTCATGCAACGGCAGGATGGAAATGTCAAGCTTTCGCACCTTCGCTCCTGGTATGCAATGCACATGATCGATGATCAAATGGCATCACGGTCCGAGCGGTATCGATATCTTCGGGATCAGCAACGTATCCGCTATCAGTGTGACGGGGGCTATATCGGTTACGGGGAAGGTGGGGATACTGAGGGGGAGATCAACGATCCGCTCAAACGGAAATTCACTGTATCTGTTGAGGTACGACGGAAGTAACAGAAAGACACATCCTGGAATCAACGCCCCTCGTTTGAAAAACACGGCCCGGTAAAATCGAAAAAGAATCCTGTCGAGCAGACGTGCGGTAGTCTCGTACGGCCGCAACATAACTCTTTTTCACCGCAGGATGTAGCCGGTGTTTTATGTTTTTATGCCTGATGAGTCATTTGATGATTGGAAAACATGGGCGCCGACTCGAGAAAGCAGCAGCTTGGTGGTGATAGGATTCACCCCGGCTTGCCTGTACAATGGCTGCCTCGTATGTTGCAGTGAAGCTTGTTCCATCATTCTGTCTCTCTCGATGCAAGAACGTACCGTCATCATCACAGGAGCCAATTCCGGTATCGGCAGGGAGGCGACGCTGAAATTCGCCCGGGCGGGATATACCGTCTGCATGGCCTGCCGGAACAGGGCACGCAGTGCGGCGGTGCAGCGTGAGATCGTCTCCGCCACGGGAAATGAACGTGTCATGCTCGATG
>JAGTUW010000373.1 GCA_018224345.1 Bacteroidota bacterium | reverse complement strand
GAACGGTAGACTTCCTCAATTGAAAAATACTGTGAACCATAAACTGGTAACAACGTGAGTGTGAAATCAACAAATGTCAAACCGGCCGCTGCTCTGCTTGAAGAGCCCCCTCTGGTACAGGGTGGCATGACGTTCGGTGGAATCACCGAGAAGATCAGCAGCATCGTCGAGACCCGCACACCGAAGACCTGGTGGTTGCTTCTCGGTCTCGCCTTGTCACTGACGCTGGTCCTCGCCGGATCCGTCGGCTGGCTGATCTGGGAAGGCACCGGCATCTGGGGTTTGAACAATCCCGTCGGCTGGGGCTGGGCCATTGTCAATTTCGTCTTCTGGGTAGGGATCGGGCATGCCGGGACATTGATCTCGGCTATTCTCTTTCTGTTGCGGCAGCGCTGGCGCACGGCCATCAACCGTTTTGCCGAGGCAATGACCATCGTGGCTGTCATCTGCGCGGGTATTTTCCCCGCCATTCACGTCGGCCGTATCTGGATCGTTTACTATATGTTCCCTGTGCCCAATCAGATGGACATGTGGCCCAATTTCCGCAGTCCACTGTTATGGGACGTGTTCGCGGTCGGCACATATTTCACTGTATCCTTCCTCTTCTGGTATGTCGGCCTGATACCTGACCTTGCGACCTTCCGTGACAGGGCAAAAAGCAAATTCAGGAAATACGTGTTCGGAACGCTGTCCCTCGGATGGCGCTGGGCGAACAAGCAGTGGAAGCATTATGAGCTCTCGTATCTCATGCTGGCCGGTCTCGCTACACCGTTGGTACTGTCTGTACATTCTGTTGTAAGCACGGATTTCGCAACCAGCCTCATTCCCGGCTGGCACACGACGATCTTTCCGCCATACTTCGTCGCCGGCGCCATTTTCTCGGGGTTCGGCATGGTGTTGACGCTTGCTGTGATTGCACGCCGCATCTTCCGCCTGGAGAATCTTATCACTATCGATCATCTTGAGAAAATGAACAAGATCATTCTCGTGACCGGATCGATGGTCGGATATGCCTATATCATGGAGTTTTTCATCGCCTGGTACAGCGGCAATATTTACGAGGTCTTTGCCTTCGTCAATCGCGGCTTCGGCAACTACGCCTGGGCGTACTGGATCATGTTCCTCTGTAATGTCATTACACCGCAACTCTTCTGGTTCAAAAAATTCAGACGCTCGATTCCCATCATGTTCACCCTGTCCATATTCGTCAACATCGGCATGTGGTTCGAGCGCTTCGTCATTACCGTCACCTCGCTGTCACGTGATTTCCTTCCGTCGTCGTGGGATTATTACTCTCCGACGATGTGGGACATCATGACCTTCGTCGGCAGCTTCGGATTGTTTTTCTCACTCTTTCTCCTCTTCCTGCGCTTCCTGCCGATGATTTCCATGACGGAAGTCAAGGGTGTCATGCCCGAAGCCGACCCGCATCATTACGAGCACGCGCACGGGGATGAGGACGTTCGTCACGGAGGTGCCGCATGAACACGCACGCACTCTTCGCCGCTTTCGAGAATCCCGCCACATTGATCGAAGCGGCGCGCCGCACACGCGAAGCAGGTTATCGTAATTTCGACTGTTATTCTCCTTTTCCTATTCACGGCATGGATGATGCCATGGGAGAAAAACGTTCCCCCGTCGGATACATCGTCGGTGGTATGGCCCTCCTGGGTGCGGCCATCGGGTTCTCCCTGCAGACCTGGGTCGCGACATCCGCCTATCCGTTGGTAATTTCAGGCAAGCCGTTCTTCAGCTGGCAGGCCTTTATCATCATCACGTTTGCGCTCTTCGTGCTGTTCGGCGCCTTTGCCGCCGTCTTCGGAATGTTCAGGCTCAATCGGCTTCCGCGTCTGCATCACCCCCTGTTTCATTCCGGGTTGCTGGCAAAGGCCTCGGACGACGGCTTCCTCCTGGGAATCGAGGCACAGGACTCCTTGTTCGACGAAGAGAAAACACGTGATTTCCTTGTCTCCATCGGAGGGACGAACATTGAACTGGTACGAGGCGAGTAATGGACACACCCGCGATATTCCCCCGCATGATTCTTACGGCAGCCGTACTCCTGTTGCTGAGCGCCTGTCGTGGCGGCATATCGGAGAAGCCGCCAATTCACCCCAATCCCAACATGGATACGCAGGAGAAGCTCGTCCCGCAACGAGGCAGTGCATTCTTTCTCAATGGGGCATCAATGCGTACTCCCCCGGAAGGCACGGTTGCCCGCGGACAATTGCGTGAGGATCAGTCGTACTTTGCCGGGAAACACGAGGATGGAAGCTGGGCTGCAATGCCCTTTACGCCGGATGAAGCCGATATTCTGCGCGGAAGCGAGAGATACGCGATATTCTGCAGCCCCTGTCATGGTGAACACGGCGATGGCAAGGGAGTGATTGCCGATCCGAAATACAAGTATCCGATTCCGCCGACCTCCTATCACGAAGCACAGATTCTCGCTATGGCCGACGGCAATCTCTATGATGTCGTCACCAACGGCGTACGCAGCATGCCTTCGTATCGCAGTCAGATTCCTGTGCGCGATCGCTGGCTGATCGTCGCCCATGTGCGCGTCCTGCAGGGGCAGGGAGCAACAGGGCAATCATCAGATCAAGCGGCCACGAAGGAAACGGGGGGACCGTCGGGAGCCGCTGTGACGAACACTGAATCCATCACGACTGAAACAGTACAGTAACCGCTATGGCCGCACTTGATTCACAGACGTACATGTTTACCGACAAGGGTCGCTTCGGTATGATCGCACTCGGGACCGGGGTGCTGTTCACACTGCTGACCATCGTCGGCGCTTTTGTCGATACACATACGTTCTTCGCCTCCTGGCTGACTTCCTTCGCTTTCTGGACGACCATCGTCCTCGGTGCGCTGTTCTTCGTCATGCTGCAGCATGCCACAGGCGCAGTCTGGAGTGTGGTAACCCGTCGTGCCGCCGAAGCGCTCAGTCTCGCCATTCCCCTGCTGCTGCTGTGCTTTGTGCCATTGCTCTTCGGACTGCATGACCTCTTTCACTGGACGCACGAGGAAGAAGTCGCGACAGATCACCTGCTGGCGTGGAAATCTCCTTATCTCAATACTGCGGGCTTTATCATCCGCGGCCTTCTGTATTTTGCCGCCTGGATACTCTTCGCCTGGCTGCTGCACCGGCGCTCGGTGGCACAGGATGCCGACGGCGATCCGAAGCACACCATCGCATTGCGGAAACTCAGCGCGGGCGGCATCTTTGTCTTCGCCTTCACCATCACGTTCGCTGCCTTCGACTGGCTGATGAGCCTCGAACCGCATTGGTACTCGACCATTTTCGGCGTCTATGTTTTCGTCGGCGGCTTCCTGACCGCGATGTGTCTGCTGGTCATCATCTTTCTTATGCTTCGCGGACAAGGCATGCTCGCCGATGTCATCACACTCGATCATTATCATGATTTCGGACGCCTGCTCTTCGCATTCACCGTGTTCTGGGCATATATCGGCGGTTCGCAGTATTACCTGATCTGGTATGCGAACATCCCCGAGGAAACCATGTGGTATCTCGCACGCTGGGACGACGGCTGGAATCATGTCAGTCTCGCACTGATCTTCCTCCATTTCGTCGTGCCCTTCCTTACGCTGACATTCTATCGGGTCAAACGAAACCTCACCATCCTCCGCATTATTGCCATCCTGCTGATCGTCATGCATTTCGTCGATATGTTCTGGCTTGTCATGCCGACCTTCGGCCCCGGTATCCACTTCTCCTGGATGCATGTCTCCTCCCTGCTCGGTATCGGTGGCCTGGTGCTATGGATGTTCTGGAATCGCTTTACCGCCTACCGCGCCGTCCCGGCGTCCGATCCGAAACTGGCGGACTCCATTGCGCACCGGGTCTGAGGGCCAGGTGCAAAGGCAGGAAGCGGAGAAACTGGCAGACAGACCGGACAACACTGATTTCGGAATCACAACATTCATGAACCGTTGATCACAACACAGCCACTCAATACCAAAGGCAATAACGCGGACAAGACACGCGGCGCACCCGTGTGCTTTCACTGCGGCGACGCCTGCGACGGATATGATATCGCCATCGGCGATAAATATTTCTGTTGCAATGGCTGTAAAACGGTGTATGAATTATTATCAGATAAAGATCTGTGCAGCTATTATTCAATAGACGAGAAGCGTCGTGGGAAGAGTCCTTTCGACGATGGATATTCCCGGCGTTTTGACTATCTCGACGATGCAACCGTTATCGAGCAGTTGCTGGACTTCGCTGACGGGGATGTACGTATGGCGACGTTTCGGGTCCCTTCCATGCACTGCAGTTCCTGTATCTGGTTGCTGGAGCGACTGGGCACGCTGCATCCGGGTGTCATCGCCTCGCGTGTGCATTTTCCACGCAAGGAAGTCACCGTTACATGGAACGCAACACAGGTATCCCTGCGTGAGGTCGTCTCGCTGCTTTCATCCATCGGTTACGAACCGTTTATCAGTCTTCAGGATGTTGCCGAGAAGCGCACGCGCGAGAGCAATCGCAAACTGTACTACCGCATCGGCGTCGCGGGCTTCGCCTTCGGCAATATCATGCTGTTCAGTTTTCCGGAGTATCTCGCAGATGAAGGGACGATAGACCCGGCCTTTCAGTTTGTCTTCCGTTATCTCAACGTACTGCTGAGTCTGCCGGTATTTTTCTACAGCGCCACTGAATATTTTTCCTCGGCCTGGGCCGGGCTGCGACAGCGGCATCTCAATATCGACGTTCCCATCTCCCTGGGGATACTGAGTCTTTTCGGCCGCAGTATATTCGATATCGTCACCGGGATCGGACCCGGTTACCTCGACTCGTTCACCGGATTGATTTTCTTTCTACTCATCGGCAAAATCTTTCAGAAGAAAAGTTACGACGCGCTGTCCTTCGACCGCGACTTCCGTTCCTATTTTCCGCTTTCCGTCGCTGTTCGCGGCGATGACGGTGAGCATAATGTTCCACTGACCAATATCGCGGTCGGCGACCGGATCATCATCCGCAACCAGGAGCTGGTACCTGCCGATGCCGTACTGCTGCGCGGTGAGGCGCATATCGATTACAGTTTCGTCACCGGTGAAGCCGATCTGATACGGAAGAACAGTGGTGACCGCATTCACGCCGGGGGAAAACAGGTCGGGCGCGCCATAGAGCTCGAAGTCATCAAGAATATAGAACAGAGTTACCTGACGCGTCTGTGGAACAATGATGTATTCACCAAGGACTCGCAAGGGAGCCTGCGCTCCACCGTCGACCACATCAGCAAGTATTTTACCATAGTCGTCCTCGTCATCGCTTTCGGCGCGGCGCTGTTCTGGTATTTCCATGACCCGACGCTGATGACCATGGTATTTACCGCCGTCCTGATTATCGCCTGTCCCTGCGCTCTCGCGCTCACTTCCCCTTTCGCGCTGGGATCGGCGCAGCGCATTTTCGGGAACAATGACTTCTTCACAAAAAACACCGATACAATAGAGACACTGGCACGCATCGATACAATTGTGTTCGATAAAACAGGGACACTGACACAGACCGGGTCTTCACAGGTACGTTGGCACGGTCCCGCGCTTCAGGAGGAAGAGCGTGTGATGCTCAAATCTCTGCTGCGACAGAGCACGCATACGCTCAGCCGGCAGGTATTCGCTTCGCTTGCGGGGGACCGCACGCATGAAGTCGGTGAGTATCGTGAAGTGCCGGGGAGGGGTATCGAAGGGCGCGTCCAGGGCGTTCCGCTGCTGATCGGCTCGGCTGAATGGGCATGGCGGGATGGCAGTACTGCGATCGAGGCCGGGAGTACCGCTGTGTACGTATCGATCAGTGGGGTACCGCGCGGACATTTTTCCGTGCCGAATCTTTACCGCGATGGCTTGCGTGAACTGGTCACCGCACTGAAACCGGAGTACGAACTGGTGATACTCTCGGGTGATTCAGACCGCGAAGCCGCACGACTGCGCACAGTGTTCGGTGAGGATGTCCCGATGCAGTTCCAGCAATCGCCCGAAGACAAACTGCGTTATGTTCAACGCCTGCGGGAGAAGGGGCACAAGGTGCTCATGGTCGGCGACGGCCTCAACGACGCCGGGGCGCTGAAAGCCGCCGATGTCGGCGTGTCCATATCGGAAAACATCAACACCTTCTCCCCTGCCTGCGACGGCATACTGGCAGCGGATCGTTTCTCCGTCTTTCCCCGCATGCTCGCGTTCACCAGATCGAGTATGCGCATTATCAAAGCCGGCTTCATGATTTCCTTCGTCTATAATGTCGTCGGGTTGTCCTTCGCCGTCTCCGGACTGCTCTCGCCGCTTGTTGCGGCTATTCTGATGCCGATCAGTTCCGTCACCGCCATTGCCTTCACGACGATCAGTACACGGCTGACGGCGCGGCGGAGGGGGTTGCTCTGACATGCAGGTCATGTTCGTACTCATCGGCTTCAGCCTCCTGGTCGCATTGACCTTTCTCGGTATATTCATCTGGGCAGTGCGCAGCGGTCAATTCGAGGATCAGTACACTCCCTCTGTGCGTGCGGTTTTCGACGATGAGTGGCGCGCCGAGAATGACGAAGAGAAGCCACCCGCTCGGGCGGACTCCGACAGCGGCCATGCCGCGGATACAGTGGAGCACGCACAGGACGAGCCGCATGGGCGCGGAAACAAGAACCTGGCCGACCGGGAAGATGATACAGGCACCGGAAGTGAAAAACAGGAAGCGAGCACGCAGGAGAGGGCAAAAGCAATTCGGCGGGGGAACATCGAAACGGGAAGTGCGACAGACGGCGGAGGGAATCCCGATCATGCATAGAACAACAATGAATATACACGAACTGAGGAGTACGGAATAATGGAAGTGGAAAAATTCCGTTATGACAACCAGATCGTTCGCATGTTTCTGTTTGCGACGATATTCTGGGGTCTGACGGGCTTCATCGTCGGAATATGGATTGCCCTGCAGCTTCCCTTCCCCGGTCTGAATCTTTCGGAGGCATTCACCTTCGGCCGCATGCGACCCCTGCACACCAATGCAGTCATATTTGCCTTCGTCGGAAATGGTATTTTCCTCGGATATTATTATTCCGCACAGCGTCTCTTGAAAACGCGGAATTACAGCGACATGTTGTCAAATATTCATTTCTGGGGTTGGCAGCTTATCATCGTCGCTGCTGCGGTGACACTGCTCTCCGGCTTCACATCTTCGAAGGAATACGCCGAACTCGAATGGCCGATCGATATTGCCATCGCCATCGTCTGGGTGATCTGGGGCGTCAACATGATCGGGACCATTCTCAAGCGCCGTGAAAAACACATGTATGTGGCGATATGGTTTTATATCTCCACACTTATCACCGTGGCCGTATTGCATATCGTCAATTCCATGGCCATCCCTGTCACGTTCATGAAGAGCTACTCGGTGTACGCAGGCGTGCAGGACGCCCTGGTACAGTGGTGGTACGGACACAACGCAGTTGCGTTCTTTCTGACAACACCGGTGTTGGGACTGATGTATTACTTTGTCCCCAAGGCAGCCGAACGTCCGATATACAGTTACAAACTCTCCATCGTCCATTTCTGGGCTCTGATTTTCATCTACATCTGGGCGGGCCCCCATCACCTGTTGTATACGTCCACCCCCGATTGGGCGCAGACGCTCGGTACCGTGTTCTCCATTATGCTCATCGCACCGAGTTGGGGCGGCATGCTCAACGGCTTGCTCACACTGCGCGGAGCATGGGACAAGGTGCGCACTGATCCGGTGCTGAAATTCTTCGTGGTCGGGATCACGGCCTACGGCATGGCAACGTTCGAAGGACCGATGCTTGCGATCAAGAGTGTCAACGCCCTGTCGCATTTCACTGACTGGACGATCGCCCATGTCCATGTCGGTGCGCTCGGCTGGAACGGCTTCATGCTCTATGGCATCATTTACTGGCTCACGCCGCGACTTTACGGCACGACGCTGTATTCGCGCAAACTCGGCAATGCGCATTTCTGGCTCG
>JAGTUW010000372.1 GCA_018224345.1 Bacteroidota bacterium | reverse complement strand
TGGCCGTTCATCAACGACGGGACGTACGCGGCGCATGGTGGCATGTGTGCGGGAATGAGTATCGGCGCGGCTTACTTCTACCGGGATTTCAAGGGGACCCTGCAGCTGCGATCACATTTCGACAATGATCAGTACTGGTTCCAGACACCAAAGGTCTGGCAGGACGACGCAAACGGATTGAAGTTCTGCGCCGAACTGCAGCATGCCTTCATCACTACCAGCGATATCTGGGAGCGGAAACAAGGGTCGCCCCTGATACCCTTATTGAACCGTTCGGAGGAAGACCATTTCTGGAGTCTCTGTTACGCACTGCTGGTCAACAACCAGCCGCAGTTCATTTTTCTCGCGGTACGCAACGACTATAACGCCGATGCCCATGCCATCATCGCCTATGCCTATGAAATCCTTCCGGGAGAAGGCCGGCTAAAAGTCTATGACCCGAATTCCCCGGGCAAGGAGGGGACCATCATCTTCGATTTCAGCAGCGGGAAATTCCGGCCCTATACCTCGGCGGCAAATGCCAGCGCGCTGGCAGACGGACGCACCTTCAACTATAATGAAATCGTGTTCATTCCGCTCTCCACACTCTGTAACATGAAGGACATCGATCGAATCTGGCAGAAGGTCGCGGACCGCACTGTCGGTGCGGGACAGTATCCCGAATACGAGCTCTGGGCCGTTCCCGTGGACAATGAGGATCTGCCACGCGTGAAACTGCTCGATGCGGCAGATGGAAAAACGACCTATCTCCCCTACAGGGATTTCACCGTCGAAATCATACAGAAGGATGCGGGGATCCCCACGACATTGACCGCCTGGGTGGACCTCCCGGACATCAAGGAAATCGAGAGACAGGAACCGGCCAGCATTATCGTGCTTGAGCGCCCGGACAAGGACAACCTCGTCGGCATACAGGTCAACGCCATCGCCGACGATGCGACCAATTACTCCTGGGCTGGATTCCAGTGGTTCAAAATCCGCATGCAGTCATTGTGGCTCGAACCGGCGGATACCACGGTGAACATGAATCAGGAACTGCGACTGGTACTGCGCCACAACAGTACTGCACCGCAGAACGCCCGTTTCGTATGGGATTTCGGTGACGGGACAACCAAAACAACCATCGGTGACAGTACGAACACGCATACCTGGACGGAACTCGGTGAGTATACCGTCCGTGTCGAAATGTTTGAAGGCAACGCTGCGGAGGCGATCGGGAGCGCCCTTGCCACGGTGAATGTCACCGCCTATTCTTCAATCTTTATCATGTTGCAGGGCATGACCACTACGCCGCCCAGTACGATCAAGGACACCAACGGCGAGGATATCTCTCAAATCGGATGGGCAAATACAGATGACAACCCGCCGCTTGTCTGGAACAAGCAGAATTTTTCCGTGGACATGAAAAAAACCGTTCATGGTGTCGAAGTCAATACCAGCATAAGCGGACGCCTGTCGGACGATGGGTCCTCCATCGCCACGATGACGGCCATCACTTCGAGTGTGGGATACGGTGGAGATTTCATGCACAATTCCGCCATCGTGATCACGGATTTTCCACTCGGAGAATTCGGTGTGGTGTCGCCACTCGGACGCGGACTTCACGGTCCGGCCGCACAGGCCAGAGTCGCAAACATCTCCTGGAGAACGGAAACCAGGGACAATGAAGGAAACACGAAAATCACCGAGATCGAGTCGATCGACTGGTCGAGTGACAAAACGACGTTGTCCGTGTACTTCTTCCAATAGAATCCGGCAGAGATCAGGATGCATAAAGGCGGGAGTGCTTCCCGCCTTTATCTTATTTCAACACTGCGATGTTGCGGCTCTTCCGCTCTCCGGCTGCATCGAGAACGATGATGTAACTGCCGCTGGTCAGATTGCCTGCATGCAACTGTGTCTGATGCGTGCCCGCAGGCAATGCCTGATCGACAAGCAGGGCGACACGACGGCCAAGAAGGTCGTATACAGCCAGACGGACATGCGATTCCTTCACCGTCGAGAAGCGCACGGTAGTCTGCTTCGTTGCGGCAGCGCTACCTGTACCGAAGGGATTGGGGTAGTTGGGATGCAGTTCCGTCGTCGACGGGCGCGTGGGAATACTGCGCACATCGAGCAGACGCGGTTTCGCAAGAATATACACATCCCGGTTGCTGACCGGCACTGGTGCGACGATGGTGTATTCATCACCGTCCTCGAACATCGGCATGTCCTCATCGCGCACCGGTTGCAAGGCATAGAGGATGTCCATATCCTCCGCCGCTGTAGCAAGAGCTTGCATGAATTTCTCCTGTGGCTGCTCGCTGTAGTCATCACTGAACACAAGAAGCATTTCCCTGTCCGCCAGCTCCGTCGTCGGTATCCAGACGCTGTCATGCGACGGTCGGCCTGATTGCTCCGTAAAACCAAGCATCACCTGCCGCGGATTGTCCTCGTCACGGATATCATATGCGCGCACCGGAATATCGAAGTATCCCTGATACGCATAATTCGGCATCTGGCCGCGGAGGTAGGACGGCGCTTTCTGTCCATTCATTCTATCAAACACCAGCCGAACCGGCACAAGGTCATATTGCGAGAGACGAGACCTCGTCATATCCTCACCGGGCACGAGAGTATACGCCTGATCGGAGGGATGCACGGTGAACCATGACCGTGAAGGTTCGGAAAATGTTCCTGCGACACGATACTCATCGTAGAAACTCGTCAATTTATGGCCCCTGTCATCGTATACCAATGCATCGAATGCCGTTCCCAAGTTCAGGCGCCAGCCGTCTATCACTTCGGAATGCGGAGTCCACGGCGTCGGCATCGGCACGTCACGTCGTAGAGTCGTCCCGAGTGTGACATTCTCTATATGCAGGGTTTTCGGACCGGTGTCATCCCCTTCGACACTGACACGGTAATCGTATTCCGTCAGTGCACTGCCATCGACGACAGTGGCACCGAGTGTCCCGCTTGCAAGTCCTTCCACATGCTCGAGCAGAATATCGACCGGGATATCGGGATACGGCTGTACAGCGATCGCCAGGGTGTCCGACCAATGACAGTAATCCCCGGTAAGGATGGAGACGGGCAGGCGAAGGATTGCTCCGGGGGGGAAATCCTCGGGTGTCTTCAGCGGCAGATGCGTCGAGATGTCGTCCGCATCATATTGCACTTCCACAGTGCTTCCCGCGGCGACGCTCTCCGTAAGTCTCATGGACTTCCATTCCGCGCCGAGGGAAAAAGGACCCCGGAGAAAGACATGCCACGGAGCGCTGTCGAACACCCCATCGTTTTCCAGTCGCAGACCGAGACGCACGTGTTCGCCCGGATTGACCGCAGCGTCGGGATGACGGTCCTCTGCCAGTACATCGGTCAGTCGCAGGCGGAGCCGACCGGGAAGCGGGAGTTCACTGTCGACAAACCATTCCCGTGTCTCGCCGGCAACGCTGGTCAGAACAAAAAGATCCGCGCCACGAGGCCGTGTGCTGCCAATGAGCATACCACCGTACACACCGTCGCCGGCCGCGCCGTCTCCATGCATCCCGTCATCGGCGAGCGTGATGCGCTGGATTTCCGTGCCGTCTTCCTCCCGCAATACTGCCTCGACCATGGAGGGCATAGATGGAAAGGGACCGCCGGTGACGTGGACGGCATAGCTGTCCTGCGCCGGAAAATCGATTGCGGAAGAAAACACGGGAGCCGGGCTTCCGAACGGAAGGTGTGTATAGATATCATGCAGTTGTCGTGCGGCGTTGCGCAACTTCCGGACACTGAGCAGATGATTGCCGACGTCCGCGACGAAGCGTGCGATCACCACCTTCTGCGTATCACCCACCGCCAACGTCACCGGTCCGCAACTGGAAAGATGACGGCGGTCACCGGGGGAATTGATGATACCATCGATCCAGTCGCGCGCAAGGACGGGGTCGCCGGTGAGTGGGATGTCCACAGGACTCCCCGTGACGGGATCGGTATAGCGGGCACCGTCCGCAAGGCGTGCCTGCATATTCTGCAGCATCATCTGCGCTCCCTGTGCATGGCCCAGGACCGGGTCCTTGTAGATGCTGCTCGCACTTATATAAAACGCATACGCTGATAGCGGGACATTCGCATAGTCCTGGCGATAATCCTCGCCAAAGCGCGCCACGCTCCCGGGGGACGCAGTTATCGGTGACTGCAGCCAGACCGTCCCCGCCGCAGGTGGGATATCATAGACGATATCCACCGGATGGGCGTTGTATGCATAGCTCATCGCCCTGGCGGTGTCCACACCGATGAAATCATCAAAGCCATCCCCGATATCGGGATCCTCCCAGACTCCGACATACAGCTCGGAAATGTCTTCAATTCCCTTGTGGATGATGACATGTTCACGAAAAACTACATCGTCGAGCAGCGGATGTCCCGACGAAGCCCACACCGTCGTCTGAATTTCCAGGCCGACCGAGCCTGTTCCGTAGAGCGCTTTCGTTTTCGAAGGATTCAAGTCATTACTGACCCACCAGAGCATTTCATCGCCACGGAACAGCGGTGTGTCGGTCAGGCCTCCCTGCATCCAGGCATCGGTATCGGGATTATAGAGACCGTCGCCATCGGCGTCTCTCCATGGCGCACCGAGTTCCACCGGCCATTGTTCGAGATCGCGCAGATATTTTTCCTGTTCCGCGGTCCCGAGTCCGTTCCACCATGTGGCATCGAAGCGACGTACCTTGTACACGCGATGCACCTCGTCATCGGGATTGGAGGTGGATCCATCCACCTGTATGTGACCCGCCTGCAGTCCACTCCGGTAAGTCGAACCGCCGACGTACACGTCATCACTGTTGATGATCGCAGCGATCACCAGTCCTTCCATGAAGGACAGATGCCGCCACTCGCCAGCGGGCCACTGCAGACCGGGACGTGAACGAGGATCGTGCGCCAGCATTCCGTTGTTGCCTGCCCACATCAGCAGCCGGTTCGCGCTGATGAAGTCGAAATGATCGGTCGTCATTGTCGAACGCAGTTCATGCGCTCCCTGCACAGCGTCACTCTCCTTCACTTGTGCAAGTGCCATGCTCCCCAGACAGAGAAGCAGAAAGGGAATCAGAATTTTCATACCAGCCTCGATCTATCAAAATGATTCGAATGTAGAAATACAGATCTTCAGCCTCGCGCGGCACCGATGGCGGATCTGTCGCCGCTCTCCTTCACATCGGTGAGATCGCACGTCTCCGGGTTGTAACAGATTTCATCGTCATAGATATTGCGGAGTTGCTTCGTCAGTCTTAAGACACACGTCGGAGAAAAAGGTCACAAACGGGTGACCGGACACTGTCCTGACCGGCAGTGGCAGATGCTGTGCCCGGGTCTGATAAGAAATATACCAGTATTAAGCGAAACAAGGCAAAGAGATAATGAATGACGTATGCGAATATAGGACACCTTTGTATATGAAACAAAGTATTGTGACAAGTCCCGTGCGCTGGAAGCGGTGATGAACGCGTTCTCCCGGGGATCGCTGCGGCTCCTGCTCAATGTCTTCATTCGATCGATGAAGTAGATTGAAGCAACAACCACCTGTCTCCGGGCTCGGGACAAGATTTATTTTTGAGGGGACAGGCGGGGCGAAGACTCTGCAGCCGGTGAATGAAGGCATGAAGGACTGTGTTTGCGTCGTGCCTGAAAAGGATACATTTTTGCAATGATGCGCCTTCATGGAAAGGTACACAGGACCAGCAGACGAGAGAACACACCATTCTCCTTGTCATTTTCTTTCACCCGGACAACATGATAGAGTGATGAACTACCTCAACGACCTTTTTCAACATATGCACTGGGCCGATGCAACCGTATGGCAGAGTGTCCTCAATTCCGAACGAACGAGCGAAGATGAAAAAATCGCTGAGCTCTTTCATCATGTTCATTCCGTGCAGCGGGCCTTTCTCGCGGTATGGACACAATCTCCCATCGCTCTTCCCAAGCGTGAACATTTCGTCTCCATGCAACAGCTCGCAGACTGGGGCCGCACCTATCATGCGGAATTGATTTCCGTACTCGGGAATATCGACACAGGACGCCTGCCCGAGCAGGTGCATGTTCCCTGGTCACGCTTCATGGAGAAACAATATGGTTATACTCCCGGAGAGACCACGTTCGAGGAAACCATGCATCAAGTGCTGCTGCACAGTACACATCATCGCGGACAGATCGTACGCCGCCTGCGCGAACTCGAAGTCGAGCCGCCGATGATCGACTATATCGCATGGCTCTGGCAGGGCCGTCCAGACCCCGTCTGGCCCTGAAGCACCATCGACGTCTGCGCATAGGGCTTTCTTTCCCCGTGACCATACTGTTGTGTAAGAGACACAATAGTTGACAGTGTCCCACATGACGATGGTGTCATGCCTGCGTTGCTGCTTGACTTCATTCTCGATGCGGTCTATATTTCGCTGAACAGCAATTCCGTTCCGTTTCACAATGCCCGACATTGTGAGCGTCACAGTCGCACTCTGACGGGAGGTCACATGAGTATTCGTCATTCGTTGTTCGGTCCACGATCCAAATACGACCATTCGCTGCCGTACACGTATGTTGCCCGGGTGTCTGTACTCGACGGCATCGATGACCTGACCACGACCTGGTTCGCGGATACGATCTGCGGACTGATCGATTATCTCGATGCACAGGAGGTACAACCGCGGGACGTCCGCTTATACGGGCTGTATGTCGATCGTGAGATCCCACTGGAGCTGCGCTATTGTCTCGACGAGCATGGGCGATGGCTCGAACGGCCGCACATCTGTCATTCTCTGGAACAGCATTACCGGGCAACTCTCGATATGCGCTACAAAGGTCATCACGAACACGAGTCCTGTGATTTCGAGGACCGTGAGCGGGACGGCAGCGGGCCGTATTGAACAGCAATAATCCCGAAGGGTCATGGGGTGGAGTGAGCATCACCGCCGGAGGAGAGGTCGGATTCGGGAAAGCGCAGAGTGACGATGGTCCCTTTCCCCTTCTCCGATTCGATCAGGACTGACCCGGCATTGAGTTGCACATAGCGCTTGACCAGGGAGAGACCGAGTCCGACTCCGTCATAACTGCGCGAATATCCGGACTCCTCCTGGGAGTAGGGGGCGAATATCGTCGGCAGGTATTCGGGAGAAATGCCTATCCCTGTATCGCGTACCCGTATTACCGCCTCTCCCTGCATCTCGCGTGAGAGCGAGACTTCTATGCTACCCTCAGCGGTATACTTCAGCGCATTGTCGAGGAGATTATGCAGGGACTGTACAATGCAGTGTTCGTCCGCCATGATATGAATTTCCGATTGCGAAAGATTGTACACGAGGCGGAGGTTCTTTTTCTCCGCTGCGGGGAGGTAGTCGTTGACGATATGTGCTACCGTCTCTCTCAGCTCGAGACGCACGGGATCCAGTGTAAAATCACCGACCTGCAGTCGTGACGTACTCAGAATCATATCCACGGTTCTCATCAACCGTGCCACGCCCCGTTGTACGCTGTCGAAATAATCCTTTTCCTCCTCGGTCGCCTTCCCCATCACGGATTCGGAAATCAATCCCGTATAGCCGACGATGATATTCAGAGGTGTTCGCACCTCATGCGAAATATTTGCAACGAAGGCATCCTTGAGCCGCTCTGAACGTTCCGCATGCTCCTTGGCGGCAACAAGCGCAGCCTCTGTGGCCATGCGCTCGGAAATATCGCGGATGGCGGTGACACGGACGACCCGGTTCCTTCTGGTAATCGTCTTGACACGCACCTCGATCGGCAGTGTGCTGCCATCATGCCGCCGGGCCTGATACTGGTACGTATGCCCGTCGAGAATGCGCTCTCCCTCCGGAATTTCGTTGC
>JAGTUW010000371.1 GCA_018224345.1 Bacteroidota bacterium | reverse complement strand
GTGTTCGGTATTCTCATTCATCATCAGTTCTATATAATTGCGACTGCCGGCAGTGTCGTCCTGACGTTGTTTCTCTCTATCAAGGATCCGTTGCAGAAACTCATCGCCCGCGTGCAGCGGGAGGATATTTACGCGACGCTGAAATTCGCCATCATCACGGCCATCATTCTCCCGATATTACCTGACGAGACCTTCGGTCCTCTCGACGTACTCAATCCCCGCCATATCTGGTATATGGTCGTGCTGATCGCGGGTATCAGTTTTCTCGGCTTCGTTCTCGTGAAGATATTCGGTACAAAGCGGGGATTGACCCTGTCGGGAATACTGGGCGGTCTTGTTTCGAGTACGGCGGTGACACTGTCGTTCTCGCATAAAAGCCGCGAGACGCCGGAACTGGGGAGGACGTTCGCTTCCGGTATCGTCCTTGCATGCTCGATCATGTTTCCACGCATTCTGATTGAAGTGGCGGTGATAAACACATCACTTCTCGGCCTGATCTGGCCGTATGTTCTGATTCTCACCGTCAGTGGCGTTGTCGCCAGTCTCCTGCTTCTGTTCGGCCGTTCCGGAAAGACAGAAACCGACATTCAACTGAAAAACCCGTTCGAACTAAAATCGGCCATTCAGTTCGGCCTGATTTTCGCTGTCATCCTCTTTGCCTCCAAAGCCGCCGAATTGTACCTGGGAGATGGGGGCGTGTATCTGACTGCGGCTCTGGCCGGCCTGACGGATGTCGATGCAATCACCTTGTCGATGGCGAACCTTTCACGCACAACGTTGAGCGAACATACAGCGGCAGTGGCCATACTGATCGCAGCCGTGTCGAATACACTCGTCAAGGCCGGGATGACTGTCGTTCTCGGCGCCGCCGCGTTGCGCCGCTCCACATTACCGGGATTCGGCTTCATCATTGCGACCGGTCTGCTGCTGATCGCCTGGTTGCTGCTGTCCTGAACGGCGGGATATGAAAAGGCACTCGAACGCAGGGGCTATCCCTGCAACGATTGCATGTCAGCAGGGTCTGTCGGGGAAGCGTACGACCGGGCATGCAGGTTGGATGATTCTCTCGACACATGTCACTGTTGCTGCGCCGGAGGAAGCTTTGAAACATCCGGAGGAAGCTCTGAAATACGTAGTTCCTACGGTAACAGAGCGTGCAGCATGCGTGCACGCGCATCGTCGGCGTTGAAGCGTGCCCAGGCTTCGCCCGCACCGAGCAGCAGACTGTGTTTGTGTGATTCGCGTTCGGCAAGATAGGTGAGAAGTGGCGCGGGATTGAGGCGTTCGTGCATGGGACGAGAGGATTGCCTGGCGTCGAGTCCGCTGACGAAGCCCGTGATCATGTCACTTGCGGCCTGGCCGTCCTGGAGTTCACCGAGATAATCCTGCAACGCGATGACGTGACGGATGCACTTTTTGCCGCCGGGACCGAGCAGTTCCACGAAACACTCCATCGTGTACCGGAGCTTTTTGCACTGAATCCGCAAGCGGTGCAGCAGATCGATCGATGCCCGGTCCAGGTGAGGATCGAATGCGAGTACGTCGGTGTACCGCCTGAGTATGAGTACGGGAGCCGTGGCGGCGATATGGCGTGGAACGCCTTCGACTACTTCGGGATCCGGAAGTGCGCCCGCATCGGGAGTGTCGACGAAACGTCGGAATGCGTCGCGGAAGTGCCGGTACCCGTCGCTTGCGAAATGTGTCATCAATGCGGCGAACTGCGTGTCGCGATCCTCTTCCCACGCGCGCTGGAGGGGCGCAAAAGAAAGCGCGTCGCCGGGCGTGAGTTGCGTGGCATAGTCACGCATATGCATGAGCAGTACATCGAGGTCGCGCACATTCCCGAGTGCGCGTCCGAGTCGCCGGAGCGGCTTGCGGTATTTCCTTCTCGTCTTCTCGTCGAAAGCCTGGTCGAATATTTCGAAGGCCGAGCGCAGACGTCTGCTTGCCACACGCATTTTATGAACGACTTCCGGGTCCTCTCCCATTGCCGGATGCGATTCCTGTGTGAGCAAATCCTCGAAGTAGCTGTGCAGGACCTTGCGACCGGCTTCGGAAAACGTGTCGTGCGGCTGTACGCCGAAGGACGGCTTCTTCTTTTTCGGATCGGCCAGTCGCTCTGAGGAGCGTGGCGCATCGTCCGTTTCTGCCCCGGAGGCGGGGAACAGCGCCATCCCTTTGCGTTCGAAGGCCTTGCGCCAATAGCGCGTACGGCTTTCCGAAAGGCCGACCTCCTGCGCGATCGAAGCGGTCTCGCGACCATCGGCATACGCAAGAATCAGCGTGATACGCTTGCGCATATCGTCATCGCGTTCACTCTCCAGACGGGTCTGCAGCAGCGCTCTGTCCCTGTCAGCCAGTTGCAGTATCCGCGCTTTTTCGCCGCCGGCGTTGTCTCTGCGCCGCACGGGCGGAGCGAAGCCAGGGGTGAACATTTCCATGCCATATTTTGTGAATACCGCACGCCAGTACCGTGTGCGGCTTTCGGAGAGTCCCACCCCCGCGGCGATGTCCGCTGTCGATGCCCCGTCGGCATATGCGAGAATGATATGCGCATTTCTGCGTCGTTCTTCGTCATTCGCAGCATCATCCGCAAGGCTGCGCAGTTGCGTACGTTGCGTCTCGTCCAGCATGATCTGTTGTTGTGTCATTCGGGTACCCGCCATGGCTGCTCCACATGTACGGTAATGTACCTTCAGAGAGAGGATACCTGCAACAGTCAGCCGCGCCGTTCTGTCGGAGACACCATGTGCACCCCTGTCAGCGGGATGCGCAGGACAGGCAGTGTAAGGACATGCCACGCACCATCTCTGTAGACGGCTGCGGCTCCGTACTTGCCATTATCACCACCGGCGACGAAATTATTGCTGTCAATGCCTGAGATTGCGGCGATGTAGCCGATTTTCTTTGCCCTCATGTCGATGGAAGTCCAACGCCGACCATCGAACTGCAGCAGTATCTCATGTGTATCCGAACTGTGCCCCCCAGATAGACATTGTCCTCGCTGCTTCCCCAGAGAGATCTGCCGTAGAACTGAAAATACTGTGAGAGCATTGTTCGACGGTTGGACACAAATTGTCTGATTCTGAGCGGCGGAGTCGCCGGTGGGAATGGACAGCAATACAGCGATCATCAGGGGGACGTTTGCTGGCAAAACGCAGCGTCACTCCGGGGTCCTGCGACCCGTCGTGCACGACCGGGATGGTGCGCGGAGAGAAAAACGTGACTTAGTTGTAACTAAGTAGAAACTTAGTCGTGCCTAAGTCGCTTATCTCTGCCTATTCGGGCGCCGCGGGAGCGGGCAGTGCTGCGTTGGCGGGGCCGT
>JAGTUW010000370.1 GCA_018224345.1 Bacteroidota bacterium | reverse complement strand
AGAGCAGGGGCAGCAGCAAGGGCGAACGTATGGGCGAATAATTATTCGCCCACAGCACGGGCGAAATATTATTTGCACGTACGGGCGAAAAATTTTTCGCCCGTACAGGTGGCATTGCCCAAGCATTATTCGTTATTAACATCCAAGCGTTCCATTAAAATTTCCACAATCCGTTCCGCCGCCCTTCCATCCCACAACTCAGGAATAGTACCACGCTTTCCGTTACCATTCAATGCAGCGCGGGATTTTTCCACTGCGAGGGGAATGTTCAACCCGACGACCTCGTTGGTGCCGATTTCGGCGGTGACGGGACGCTCGGTGCTTTCGCGTAATGTAATACAGGGGATACGCAGCCAGGTGCTCTCCTCCTGAATGCCGCCGGAGTCGGTGAGAATCAGTGCGGCATTGTCCATGAGCTTGAGAAAATCCAGGTAGCCGACGGGGTCGCATAACGTCAGCGTGTCGATGGCATTGAAGCGTTCGCGTAAACCGAACTCGTCGATACGCGCGTGTGTGCGGGGGTGCACGGGAAAAATGAAACGCGTCTGATCCTGCAGCGTCTCGAACAATGTCAGAATGCGTTCGAGATTTTCCTTGACATCGACATTGGACGGCCGATGCAATGTCACCAGCGTGAAGGTCTTCGGCAACACATCGAAACTCGCCAATATGGGCGACTTCGCGGCTTTCTCACGATAGTATTTCAGCGAATCGATCATCACATGTCCGACAAAGAAAAGCTTGTCTTCGGAAATCCCCTCCCTGCGCAGATTGTCCATTCCCGCCTGCTCGGTGACGAACAGGTAATCGGCGAGCACGTCGGTGACCATGCGGTTGATTTCTTCCGGCATGTCGCGGTCAAAGCTGCGCAGACCGGCTTCCACATGCGCGACGGGGATATGCAGTTTCGCCGCGGTGACCGAACAGGCGAGCGTGGAGTTGACATCGCCGACGACAATCACCAGGTCGGGTTGCAACTCCAGCAATACCTTCTCGAAAGAGATCATCACATTGGCCGTCTGCTCGGCATGCGAACCCGATCCTATGCCGAGGTAGATGTCCGGCCGCGGTAATTCGAGATCTTCGAAAAAGACCGTGGACATCTTCTCGTCATAATGCTGACCGGTATGACAGATGACATGCCGTATCTGGTCTGTAAATGACTGCAGCGCGCGGTGCAGAGGCGCGACTTTCATGAAATTGGGCCGGGCGCCCACAACGGAAAGAAAGGTTTTCATTACTTTTTGCCGTCGCCGAGGACGGTGACATGGGATTTTCTGCCTTTGATTTTTTTGGTGGCATTGCGGGTGTCGATGACGACCTTCGCATGGCGCACGATCATATCGTAATCGTATTCCGAATGGTCGGTGGTGATGACGACCACGTCCATGCGATTGAGCAGGGCCGGCGTGAGTTTGCGTGAACGGAACGTCTTGCCGTTGACCTGCACTTCCGGCACCCAGGGATCGTTGTAATGCAGTTTGCGCACATTGTCCTCGAGCAGGATTTCCATGATGCGCAGGGCAGGCGAGTGCCGCGTGTCGTCCACATCACGTTTGAAAGCCACGCCGAGCATGAGAATGTTCGCGTCGCGCATGGCCACCGGCATCAGGCCGAGCTGACGGAAAATCATGTTTTTCACATAGAAGGGCATGCCCTCATTCGTCTCAGCCGCGAGGTTGATGAAATTCGTCTGGAAATCGTATTTCCTTGCGATCCATGAGAGGTAATACGGATCGATGAGAATGCAGTGTCCGCCGATGCCCGGTCCGGGATAGAAGGGCATGAAGCCGAAGGGCTTGGTTTTCGCGGCTTCTATCACTTCCCACATATCGACGCCTTCCATGCGGTCGCAGAGCTGTGCCAGTTCATTGACCAGCGCGATATTGACACTGCGGAAAATATTCTCCAGCAGTTTCTCCATCTCGCCGACTTTCGGACCCGACACCTCCACCACCTGGTCGATCACCTGTGCAGTGACCAGCGACGCCAGCTTCGTGCAGGTTTTCGTCACGCCGCCCACGACCGTCGGTGTGTTGGCGGTGTTGAACTGCTTGTTGCCCGGGTCGATGCGTTCCGGTGAAAAGGCCAGATAGAAATCCTTCCCCACCTTCATCCCGCTGCGCTCAAGTATCGGCAACACATAGCCTTCCGTGGTATTCGGGAAGGTCGTGCTCTTGAGAATGATGATCTGTCCCTTTCTCAATCCGAGGAGAATGCCTTCCGTCGCAGCTACGATATAGGAGATATCCGGATCCTTGGTCTCGGTAAACGGTGTGGGAACACAGATGAACACGACATCCATCTTTTTTACCGAACGGTAATGATCCTCTGCAGACAGGTTGCCGTCCTTTACCGCGGACTTCAACATCGCATCGTCCACATCGTCGATGTAATTTTTTCCCTTGTTGATCATCGCGACTTTCTTTGGGTCCACATCGATGCCGATGGTATTGAAACCCGTTGCAGCATATTCCACAGCCAGAGGGAGACCGACATAGCCGAGACCGATCACGCCGATGGTGATGTTTTTGGTGGTGATTTTTTCTTCGAGGGTCATGGGGGTAGGGGGTTAAGAAGTTTAAAGTTAAAAGTGAACAGTGAAGAGTGAAGAGTGAAGAGTTAAGAGTTAAGAGTGAAGAGTGAAGAGTCAAGGGTGGGTGACGTGGTGGCACCAGGCGGTGTTTGTCT
>JAGTUW010000369.1 GCA_018224345.1 Bacteroidota bacterium | reverse complement strand
GGCAACATCTTTATTGCTGATGCCGGGACATCGGTGGTGTACAAGTTCGATATACAGGGGAAACAACTAGCGGAAGTGGGCGGCCCGGG
Organism: Bacteroidota bacterium; assembly: GCA_018224345.1. Lineage (GTDB taxonomy): Bacteria > Bacteroidota > Ignavibacteria > SZUA-365 > SZUA-365 > SZUA-365. The sequence continues at coordinate 4,006 of JAGTUW010000369.1, read as the reverse complement.
CTGGGGTTCACAGCAATTCGATCGACCGACGGGGATTGATGCGCAACTTGGAATTGCTGTCTATGTTGCAGACATGGGCAACAACCGGATTTCCCGTTTCGATCGCGATCTGAATTTTATGGCCGCACTCAACGGCGATGACGGGATGATCGATCCCGGCTTCGGTTACCCCGTCGACGTCGCGCAATCGGCGCTCGAACAACTGTTCATTCTCGATACGGAAAACAATCGCGTCCTGGCATTGCGTGGTTTCAACAGCTTCGAGCGTGTGTTCGGCGGTATCGATGCCGGTCCCGGTCGACTCAGGGATCCGGTTGCGTTGGCGACCAGCAAGGGTGAGTTGCTGTACGTACTGGAGAGTGGCCGCGTCGTGGTGTTCGATTATTTCGGAAATTTTCTCAGGCAGTTCGGGAACGATGTATTTACCGGTGCCCGGGGGCTTGCAGTTTCCCCCAGAGGCGTCCTCGTCGTGACCCCGGAGGCAATCCACCTCTTCGCACGCGAAGGTATGCATCAGCGAACGATCAGGCGTTCCTCTCTCATTTTCGCCTCAGACCCGGGAGAATTCCGCGACGTAACATATACCTCAATTTTTCTCTTGATCCTGACAACTCATTCATGTATACTGTTTCCGACCAATTCATTTTTTTAGGGAACATCATAGGAGGAATCCACATGTCTTACGGTCTGAATAAGGCGATGCTCATCGGGCATCTCGGAGGCGATCCGGAGCTTCGGTATACCGAAAGCAATATCCCGGTCGTGTCGTTCACTGTAGCGACGAATGAATCGTACAAAGACCAGAATGGCAAACTCGTCGAGCGTACCGAGTGGCATCGCATCGTCGCGTGGCGCAAACTCGCCGAAGTACTCGGTGAATATCTGAAAAAAGGGTCGAAAGTCTATCTCGAAGGAAAGTTGCAGACGCGTTCCTGGGAGGACAAGGAAGGCAACAAACGCTACACGACCGAGATCGTCGTCAGTGATTTCACTTTTCTCGACAGCAAGGGAAGCAGTGAAAGTCAGCCGGGCAACGGCGACCCCAAGCCCCTTCCGTCCGAGGCCCCCGGTGAAAAGCCAGACGACCTTCCGTTCTGATTTCCGGTGTAATCCGGATTCCTGATGAGTCCGGATTCCCGATCGTGACAGCCTCGCTTCGGTGAGGCTGTAAGGACGCATAGCTCAGTTGGTCCAGAGCGCTCGCCTCACACGCGAGAGGTCGCAGGTTCAAATCCCGCTGCGTCCACGAACAATCCCTGCCTTACATCAGTCCTTTGCACAGCCTATTCATGTGCCGCATCGCCATGCGGGAGCTGGAGATCAGAAGCGGCATCGGAAAGCGCCTGATCACTCAATGCGGCAAATGCCGGTTGACGGATGAGCATCCAGTGATAATATGGCTCGATTGCATGAAATGACTCCGGAGTCAATTCGGATCTGAACAATTCAATCCATGTATCGAGTTGCGCGGGCCAGTACGTGAGCTGAAAGCCATGCGCGCGATAGGCGCGAAAGACCCACAACACAGTATCGACCAGAACTTCGGGTAAATACCTCTGAAACAGGGAATGCATAAAGCGGACGTGGTTGCGATGATTGTCTTCCATCATTGCCTGATTGCCATCGCCGATAAGTTGAAGCAGGTCCTCGCGACGGGAAAAGCGCTCGTTCATAGCGGCCGCGAGCCGGTCACGCTTCTGTGCAAATTCCTCCATCGCAGATGAGGGAGGCTCCTCGAGGGAGCGGGCTTCCGCGATTAATTGTTCTCTGGTCATGAATTCTCCACGATGAGATGATGAGGGAACGTTATCATAAACGTTGTGCCGACGCCGACCACACTACGCACTGCAATGGACGCATCGTGACCATCGAGTATGCGTTTGACAATAGCCAGTCCCAGCCCTGTCGATGTCTCTCCCGCAGTCGAGCGCACGCTCGTGCGTGCAAAGGGCTCAAACAGCGCCCCGAGTTCGTCGTCCGGTATGCCCTGTCCCTGATCGGTGACACTGAGCAGCAGCTCTCCGTTGATGACACGACAGGTGACGGAAATCACCGTTCCTGCGTCAGAAAACTTCACTGCGTTGGTGACCAGGTTGTTGAGGACTTGTTCACATTTCGCTGCGTCGAGCAATAGGCGGGGCGGGTCGTCTGCGATCTCCTCGACAATGTCAATGTTCTTTTTCGCTGCGAGGAAGCGATTCCTTGCAAGATTTTTCCGTAGCAGCTTGTCGAAGTGCACAGGAGTACGATCAAGTGTGAGGTGGCCGGATTCGATGGCGGAAATATCCAGAAGATTGTTGATCAACGTCAACATGAACTGACTCGACTCATGCATGGTCGCAACAATTTCCCGCTGATCGTCGGTGAGTACTCCGACTACATCATCAAGCAGTACTTCACTGAAGGACATGACCACCGAGAGCGGATTGCGCAAATCATGGGCAGCCATACCGAGAAACTGATTCTTGAGCTTGCTCAACTGCTCGAGCTGTACGTTGCGTCGCTGCAACTCACGGCTCATATCATGCATTTCAGCATTGAGATTGAGCATTTCTTTGCGGAAATGCCGCAGCTCAGCCTCGTTTGTTTCCGCGTACAACAGATAATACTTCCCCACCCTCCGGCCAAAAAAACGATAACTTGATGGGAGTCCATGATCCGTCGAGAAATGCAGTGTCTGTCCGTCATTCTCACGCCGGCAGATCTCGGCTATATCCAGCGTCCCTTGAAAGTCGACAAGCAATTCATAGAGCGTCAATCCCCGGACGGATTTCCCAAGCAGCTGTTCGAGCGATGTGGAAGCACGAATAATATGTGCATGCTCATCGGTAAGAATCGTCACCGCGGAAGCTTGCTCGAACAACAGACGGAAAAGCTGCTGCTCCATCATCCGCTGCGTTTCAGCCTTGATCGAGACTGGTTTCGAATGCATCAAGTGTTCCGTGATATGTAACATTATCGTATTCATCCAGCACATCAACGCCGCCGTGGCTGAATCCCTGTCCCCCGATCACAATCGGAAGTTCTTTGGTGATAGTGCGCACGCCCTCAAGCAGTGACAGTAACGCCGGAAGATTCGAATACAGCGTGAGCGAGACAGCCAGAACATCCGGGCGTTTCTCATTGATGAGATGACAAAGATCCTCAATGGGGGTATTTGCACCGACAAAATACCCGTTCCACCCATGTAACTCGCAAATATCGGCCACCATGCGTGCACCGACGTAATGATGCTCATTCGGGGTACAGGTGATAATGGCGGATTTGCCTGTCCTTGGAACGGCGAACAGCATTGGATAAAGCAGGTGAAAGAGTGACAGGGTGATTGATGTCGCCAGATGCTCGGTGGCCACGCTGATGCGATTCATCTCCCACAGCTTTCCTGTGCTGTAGAGCGCATCCTGGAACAGTTCCAAAAATATCTCACGCATACCTACGCCCGCATCGATCTGCCTGCGCACGATTGTAGCGCATGCGTGTGTATCCCCCCGCAGCAGGGCGGCGAGATACATGCGGGAATCATCCCCGGAAATACTGCTCTTGCGTTGCATTACGCCATCCGGTCATGATAGAAGCAGGAAGCCGCAGCCAGACGAAGTGCTGACGATGATCGGCAATGCGAATGAGATAAAATATAAGGATTAATTGAAATAATTGAAATATTGGAATTAATGGAAATCAGAGGAAGAAACTCGGAGACACGATGAAGACGATACGGAAACCTGATGAAGGAGGAGCGAACATGGCGGAACGCAGGCTCGCCTTTTCGGTAGAGACGACGCTGGTTGAGTTACGCACGTGCGAAGCGGAACCTCTGCGGATCGGATCCTCGGTCATCCTCTGTTGCGGAACTCCGGAAGGAAAGGGTTCCCCTCACCACCGCACTGATACGTACTTTTGGATTTCCGGACGTATACGCCTATTTTAGAGAGCTTGTATGGACGCATAGCTCAGTTGGTCCAGAGCGCTCGCCTCACACGCGAGAGGTCGCAGGTTCAAATCCCGC
>JAGTUW010000368.1 GCA_018224345.1 Bacteroidota bacterium | reverse complement strand
TGGCCAGAACGAGGAAAAAGGCAAACAGACCGAAACTGATGACGATGGCAGTAAGAATCAATGCCTGTGGCAGTGGGTCGGCATGTGCTCCCGGCAGAACACGTTCCCCTTCTGCAATGATAGGTGGTGCCCCACCCAACAAGCCGCCTACCGTGAAAATCAGTACATTCGCGGCATGACCGATGAAGATTAGTCCAAGCACCAGACGCATGAGACTCCGGCGAAGAATCAGAAAGATACCGGCTGCAAACAGTGCACCACTGAGAATAGAAAGTAACAGATGCATGTCAGCGAACCTCCTCTTCCTCGGCCTCGGTCAGCGCGAAAAAGATCGTGAGAACAAAACCGATGACAGCGATGAAAATACCGATATCGAAAACGAGTGCCGTGCCAATCGGGAGTGCATCCACAAAAGGCAAACGTAATGTGACCCACTGTCCCGACATGTACGGCAACTCCAGGAACAGGGAGGGGACACCACTCAAAAATGCGATTCCCAACCCGATAGCCATAAGCGTCCGGGGAGTCACGCGAATGAGCTGGCGAGCCGACGACGGTCCGTTCGCCATTGCATACAGTGTCACGGCGGCAGCGGCGAGCAGTCCGCCGATAAAACCACCACCGGGCGCATTATGTCCACGAAAGAGTAGAATCAGCGCGGCGACAAACAATGTCGGCGTCAGGGTGCGTGCTGCGATACGGAGGATGATCGAGGGCATCAGACCTTCTCCCTGCCATTGAGCCGCAGCTTCAGAAGTGCGAACACCCCGATAGCCGCGACCGCGAGCACCGTCACTTCACCCAGCGTATCAAGCGCTCTGAAATCCACGAGAATGACGTTGACAACGTTGCGACCGAACGCATCGGACAAGCTGTGATCAGCGTAGTAGCGGGATATCTTCGGGAACAATTGCACTCCCACCGCGAGCAATGAAAGCAGTGTAACGGCCAATCCCGCCATGACTGCGATGAGTGCATCCCGCATCCGCGTGCGGACAGGAGAACGTTTGCGCAACCGCGGGAGACGGGAGACGGCCAGCACAAAGATTACCACGGTCAGCGTCTCGATCAGTATCTGCGTGATGGCCAGATCGGGGGCGCTGTACATGATGAACAGCAATGCAATACCAAGACCGACGACACCGAGTCCGGCAATGGCAGCGATGCGTGCCCGCACGACCAGCACCATCACCGTTGCTGCGAGAATCAACAGGACAATACCATACTCATGAAACGTCACACCGGCGAGAGAGGGCATCGCGGGCCATTCCGGGACTGCCAGCAGGGCTCGGAGCACAAGCACAAGAAAGGCGAGGATCACTATCATCAGATATCCACGCAGGTTCCCGCTCTGTACGACACGTGTCACTGCCGCCGATACTCCAGGCAGTGCATCCACGGCGGACTGATACATCCCGCTGGGTGTCACCCCTCCTGGCAAGCGAAGCTGCGCAACGAGACTGCGCCCCTTCCGGCGAAAGAAAAAGAACACCAGGCCCAGGGCAACCGTCACCATACTCAACAGGAACACTGGATTGATGCCATGCCAGAGTTTGAGATCGACATCCACTTGTTCGGCACGTACAGCCTGAACCGCTGGTTCGATAAGTATATTACTGATCAAGCCGGGGAACAATCCGAAAAGCAGTCCCCCGAGTCCCATCAGTAACGGGCCGATCCACATTGCGGGTGCGGGGATGCGCAGTTCTGCGGGACGCCTGTCCCTTGCGAAAAGAAAAGGCCGGATACCGACAATGATTGCGACCGTGATGGTCAGTGCATTGGCAATGACACCGAGCACCAGTATCAGAGGTGCCGCTGCCGGGGCCTGCATTTGTGCCTCATACATCAATTCCTTGCTGATAAAACCGAGCAGTGGCGGAAAGCCCGTCATCGACAGCGCCGCGAGCAAAGCGGCCGCCCCTGTCAGCGGCAGTATCTTCAGCAATCCGCCGAGCTGGCGCACGTCACGTGAGCCTGTTTTCTGTTCGATCGTGCCGGCAATCATGAACAGGGCCCCCTTGTACAGTGAATGCACGAGCAGAAACACCATTGCGGCTTTGACTGAGAGCTCCGTTCCGATACCGAGCAGCAGTACCAGCGTTCCAAGTGCACTGACGGTGGAATACGCGAGCAAGCGCTTGAGATCCGTCTGCACGACGGCCATGACGGCGCCGACAAACATCGTGACACTGCCGGCAAGCATGACCAGATAATGCCATTCTCCACAGCACCCCATGACAGGAGCAAGCCTTGCCAACAGATAGACTCCGGCCTTGACCATAGTAGCGGAATGCAGATACGCACTGACCGGTGCCGGCGCGGCCATTGCGCCGGGAAGCCAGAAATGGAATGGCACCTGCGCTGACTTGGTGAACGCACCGACCAACATCAGCAATAACGCCGCTGGATACAGCGGGCTCTGCCTTACATCCGTCGCATTCGAAAGCAGATACGAAATTTCATAGCTGCCCGCGATCGTCCCGATCAGAATGATGCCGGCGAGTAAGGCCAGTCCCCCTGCACCTGTGACCAGCAACGCCTGCAGTGCTGACCGGCGGGACTCATCCTTCTCATTATAGAACCCGATGAGGAGATAGGAGGAGATCGAGGTCAACTCCCAGAACACAAACAGACCGATGAGATTGTCAGCGAGAACAAGGCCCAGCATAGCCGCCATGAAAAGAAACAGATAGGCGTAGAAGCGGCCCAGCTTCGGGGTGCCCCTGAGATACCCTCCGCTGTAAATGACTATCATTCCGCCGATGCCGGTAATCAACAGCGAGAAAAGCAGGCTGAGACCGTCAAGACGAAACGAAAGTGCAATGCCGAGAGATGGGACCCATGTCCATTGTTCCAGAATAGCTTCCGTACCGCTGAGCATCTGCAACGTTCCGATACCGCCGGCGAAAAGAGACAACGGAACGAGTGCGAGCACCCACCCGCTCGCCGATCGGAAAACACGTACCAGCAGTGGCGCGATCGCGGCAACGAGCAGGAGAATCCCTATGGAAGTCAGTAACAGCATCAATGGTATGTTCGACGTGAGAGGAGCAATCCTGAAAGGGATTGCATTTCAACCATTCATAAATAACAGGGAAATAGGAGAATTCGTTCTCCACAACTTCCCGGTGAAGGAAATACAAAGAGGCAGGCGCCCACTCTGTGAACGCCTGCCTCAGAAAAATTCGGGATATCCGCTGCGCTTACCAGCGATTACCACGATATCCGCCGCCGTCACCATGGTTGGACGAACGCGACTCACGCGGTTTTGCTTCATTGACAGTGATGCTGCGTTCCTGCAGTTCCACACCGTTGAGCTGCTCGATGGCGGTACGCGATTCGTCGTCATTGGGCATTTCGACGAATGCGAAACCTTTCGAGCGGCCGGTATCGCGATCCATAATGATCTTGACGGTGTCGACCGCGCCGTGATTTTCGAAAACGGAACGCAATTCTTCCTCACGAATGCCGTAAGCCAGATTGCCTACATAGATGTTCATTCTGAACTCCTGGTACTACGTGCCACTAACAGAGAAAAGTCACCAGATTCGAGATAATGGCACCATACCAAGAATCGATGTGGGCTGCGCGTGCAACCGCCTGGGAAAACCGCCTGCGAAACATTGATACAGTGCGGGTAAGTACTAAAGCTACATAAAATATCCGGGGATGTCAATACCGAATCCGGCATCTCCGGCATCCGGCAGGGAAGTGAGAATCAGAAATCCTCATCATCCTCATCGTCCATATCATCCATGGTGTTGTTCACATGGAATTCCGGATTGATGAAGGTGAGAATTTCACCGACGCGCAGAGCCTCCTCGTCATTCCCCTGTTGCTGATACGCGAGATACAGGTTGCGCCACATGCGCTCGACAATATCCTGCGTACTGACTGGCGCCAGCATCTCGGGTGTGAGTCGAATACCACTGGATGAAAGCATCAGCCGGCACTGGTCACGAGTGATGATGATACCGCTGTTGAAGGCATCAACAAAAAACATTCGTGACCCGTCATCGAACTGTACGAGAAAATGCATCGGCATGTTGATTCCGTTCAGAATGACACCGAGCCTCCGCCCGAGTATGAGCATCAACACTGAAAGCGTGATCGGAATCCCTTTACGGAAATCGATCACCTTGTTGATATAGCTGTTGTGTGGATTATAGTAATCCTCCCTGTTGCCGATAAATCCCAGATCACTGAACAGATAGCTGCGCAGCTTCATAAACGTATCGAGAGGCGCCGCACGCGTGCCGGCAAGTACACGGATGTCCGCCGCCATATCGTTGAGACGCCGTCGATATGCCCCCGTATTGACCTCGGGGAAACCGTATTTCGCCAGGATGAATGCGCCTTCCTCCAGATCAATCGGATCTTCAGGACCACCGAACTCCCGGCTCAGGCGTTGCAAGGCAGTCGTCCGTCGGATCTCGTTGACCAATTCATCAACGACATCCCTGTGGAGATTGCCGTGTACCGTTGCCAACTCTCTCAGGCCTGCCACCGCGTCTTCACCGAGCGCCAGAATTCTTTCACGAACCGCTTTCTGAACAGTCGCCTGAGTATCGTCGAGCAACGAGTAAAGCGCAAAGAGTTCGCGTGTCGTGCTCATTACTTCAGATACCTGTCCGTCAGTTTTCTCTTCAGATAATTAAAGGCTTCTTTCGGAGTATTGCAAGTCTTGAACAATTTCAAATCCTGCTGACTGATGACCCCGTGCTTCGCCAGTTGCTCAAAACTAATGATTTGATTCCAGAATTCCTTCCCGTACAGGACGACAAAGATGTCTTTCCGTAACTTCTCCGTCTGTATCAATGTCAACACTTCCATCAACTCGTCGAGCGTCCCGAACCCGCCCGGAAAAATAATCAGAGCCTTGGCCGGATACACAAACCAGAATTTCCGCATGAAAAAATAATGAAACTCGAAATTCAGTTCAGGCGGGATGTACGGATTGGCGAATTGTTCGAACGGAAGACTGATATTCAATCCGATGGATTTGGCCCCCGCAAGATGTGCCCCGCGATTGGCGGCCTCCATGATGCCGGGTCCACCACCGGAACAGACAACAAAACGATGCGTGGTCAGCGACAACGACCACTCTGAGAGCAAACGTGCAAGTTCGACGGCCTCTTCATAATAGCGTGACATTTCCACCATGGTCTCCGCCTTGCGCAATTGATCAAGCAACACCTTCGGCGTCGCAGCCGCCCCGGATTTCTGTATCGCATCGAGCACCAGTCGCTTCTCCTCCTGTGCATCTTCGTTGGACTTCAGCCGTGCGGAACCAAAAAACACTACCGTATCCTTTATACCTTCACGCCGTAAACGACGCTGCGGATGCAGATATTCCGACAACAGACGAACGGTCCGGGCATCGGGACTGTTGAGAAACTCCAGGTCCTTATATGCTTTTTCTGGTTGAGATGACATGAGCAGTCTCGCGTTGGTGATCGTAACAAAGTTGTTTTGCGGCGCCTGGCGGAAGACAGCTGCGAGGCGGAAGGGCCGCCAGGCGGAGAATTACAGTGCTTCTCCCCCGCCGGTAACGGGAAGCACATGGCCGGTAATATAGGGGCTCGATTCAACCAGAAAAAGTACCGCGTCGGAAAGATCATTTGCGGTACCGTATCTCTGCATCGGAAATCTTGTTGCGGGGATGTGCTCGAGTTCCTCCTCTCCCGGGACGATGATGACACCGGGAGCGACCGCGTTGACACGGACGTCGGGTGCCAAGGCCTTCGCCATCGCACGAGTCAACATGATCACGGCCGCTTTCGAGACGTTATATGGCAGATGCCGCTTCCACGGCGAAAAACCACCCGCGCTGGCAATGTTGACAACACAGCCATTGGCACGACGCAGCAACGGTGCCAGCCCCTGTGTCAGAAAAAACGGGCTTTTGGTGTTGACATCCAGCGCGAGATCCCACAGTTCTTCGGTCACGTCATCGAATGTGGCCTCCGGAAACACCCCCGCGTTGTTGACCAGCACGTCGAGACGGTCGCAACGCGCTGATATCTCCTCGCATATCCGATGGATATCAGTCATCTTGCGGAAATCACCTGTCACAGAAAACACATCACACCCGTCACGGCGGATAGCCGTTTCGGCTTCCATAAGCCCCTCTCTGCTCTCGTTCGCGTGGAGAATCAGATCATAACCACGGCTGGCAAATGCATAGGCGAGTTGGCG
>JAGTUW010000367.1 GCA_018224345.1 Bacteroidota bacterium | reverse complement strand
TCCCGTCGTCGATCGCAAAGATTCTGCGGCCGATGAAACGGCCGTAGAAGCGGTACATCAGCAGGTACCCGGCAAAGGAGAATAGCATGATCAGCAGTGCATTCATGGTGAGGCGCTTCCCGGTTGATTGTCACACAGGGAAAAGTACGAATTCCTTTTCATTTCAGGCAGAAACATCGATGCTTGTAAAAAAAACAAATTGTTTATTACCTTGACAGAAGAATCGTCACGGATCGTCAATCCGGACATTCTGAAAAAGCATGTTCTCCCTGCGGGGAGGCTTGGAAAGCAGATTGAAAAATCTGATATTGAAATAATGGTGTTGTTCACCAATTGATCATCAGAGTTTGTGAATAAGCTTTTCGTCAACAGTTCTCATTCCGGTTGTGCCTGTGATATGAATCGTTCGCAGACATCTCCCCATCCGTCGGGAATGGCCTGGGGCAGTGTGTCCATGAAGGACGTAACGCTTTTCACGAAAATGTGTCTACCGGAATAGATGGAGTGGCCTTCTCCTTTGTTCACGCGACCGCTCCCGGTTCCTCACCTGTGATTGCAATGGTTGATCACCTTCTCGCTTCAGCATGAATACGTACACAAAAGTCTTTAGCTTATAATCTTTGGAGGCTCGTATGCACAAAAAGCTACTGTTCGTTCTGCTTCCATTGCTGTTCCTTCCGGCCGTTGCCTTCGGGCAGACCGGTAAGTTGGCCGGCAAGGTCACGGATCTCGAAACAGGAGAACCGTTGATCGGAGCGAACGTCATAGTGAATTCGGGTGGTACCACCCGCGGTGCGGCAACCGATGTCAATGGTGGTTACGTCGTACTGAACGTCCCCATCGGCCGAGTAACCATTACCGTCAGTTACATCGGCTACAAGCAGGTTACGGTGGAAAATGTGCTTGTCCGTTCCAACGAAACAACGGACAAGGATGTTCAACTTCCTTCCGACGCCTACCAGGTCGGTGAGGTGGTGATCATCGCGGAAAAACCGCTTGTCGACAAGAATATCACGAACGCGAAATCCACCGTGACACAGGATGATATCGAGAATCTTCCTGTCCGTGGTGTGGAAGGTATCACTGCCTTGCAGGCGGGCGTCGTCTCATTCGGCAGTTCGATTTTCGTTCGCGGCAGTCGCGCCGACGGAACCGGTTATCAGGTCAATGGTATGCCGGTGAACAATCCCCTGTACGGTGGTCGTTCGCTGACCGTGATCAACAACGCTATTGCCGAACAGAGTTTACAGGCCGGTGGCTATTCCGCCGAGTTCGGTGGTGCCAATGGCGGACTCATTTCCACGACAACTCGTACCGGTGGTCGCGGGTTGCGTGTGGAGTTTGAATCCTACACAGACAATTACCCCTGGGCCGATTATGGAGAGCGGACAATGGGGACGTACAAGACCGGTTTCAGCACCTATATCATGACTGCAGGTGGCCCGCTGTATGGACCTGTGAAGTTTTTCGTTGCGGGACAGAATTCTTTCCGTCGCACTCCGGCTTCGGGCTGGCGTGAAGATTACGATCTGACGACGAAGTATGACCCTCTGCTCCGGGAAACGGATGCGCATTCCCTGCTGACCCCCGAGGAACAGGAGAAAGTCGGTATCTTCGACCCCCGGCTCGGTTCTTCCGCGGAAAAGGTTGATTACCGTTTTCCGGGTGGGTATTTCCTCAATGCCGCCTCGCAGAACTATGCTCTCAACGGCAACCTCACGTTTGATCTCAATCCGATCAATATCCGCGTCGATGGCTCGTATTCCTACAATACCAGTCGCGGTGGTGCAGGTTTGACTACACAACTCGCCGAGCAGCGTGCGGGGTTGAACGAGAGCGAGAATTACAGTATCAACGCAAAGTTCACTCATCTCCTGAGTCCTTCGACATTTTATGAAATGTACCTCGGCTATATGGGGACATTCGGTATTCAAATGGATCCCGATCTGAAGCATGATATCTTTGCCTATGGTGATTCCGTGGCGAATGCCCAATACGGGTATCATTTCCTTCGTGATGGAACTCCGGAGCAGCCGACAACGGTTTTCGGGTCGAGCTTCTATCCCTTTGGCTACCCGATCGGTTCGAGTTACGGCAAGGAGACCTTCAATTCGATTCAGGGAAAGATCAATTTCGTTCATCAGATCGGCCGCACTCACGAGATCAAGACGGGAGCCGAGTTCACACGGTATTCGATTCGCACCTTCGGAATCAGCGCCTTCAATCTTGCCTCCTTCGTACGCGGTAACCCCGATGCGAACGAACTGGAGATCGCCGCTTCCTCAGGGACCAACAACTACGGGTATGATTATTATGGCCGGAGGGTTGACAGCGGTGAGAACGGTCCGAAAGAACCGATTTTTGCAGCTTTCTATGCCATGGACAAGATCGAACTGGAAGATCTCGTCATCAATATCGGTCTGCGTTATGATTACATCAACACGAATTCGCAGGTGTTCGTTGATCCCAATAACATCAAGTTCACTTCGGATGGGTTGATCGATCAGTCATCGGCGAACCTCAAGGATGCGGATCCGTCGGAAACCGTCAGCCCCCGTATCGGCTTTTCCTTCCCCGTGACCGATCAGACCGTATTCTACGCACAGTACGGTATTTTCGTTCAGCAATCACGCCTGCGTAACCTCTACCTCGGCAATGCGACAATGTCGGCTCAGATCAAGGGTGGCTACGCGATTTCTTCGCCGGTAGGCTTCGGCCTTCGCCCGGAAAAAACCATTCAGTATGATTTTGGTTTCCGGCAGCAGATCGGTGCCAATCTTGCATTTGATATCAATGCATTTTACAAGGACATTCGCGACCAGATCCAGCAGCGCATGGTACCCGCTGAATTCGGTGCCGAACATCAGTCGTATTATGCCTGGGTCAACGGTGATTTCGCGACAACGACCGGTGCGTCTCTGACCATCGTCATGCGTCGTACCGATCGTATTCAGCTTCAGGCAAACTACACCTATAGTGACGCCCGCGGCACGGGGTCAAGTCCTTCATCTGCGTTCCGTGCCCTCTGGCTGTCTCCGACAGAGACACCCTTCCTCCCGAAATACCCGATGACACTTGATTTCGATCAGACGCATCGCGGGTCGATCAACGTCGATTATCGTTTCCGCCCGAACGACGGCCCGGAACTCTTCGGCGCAAAGATTCTCGAGAATTTCGGTGTCAACCTTCTGTTCCAGTTCAATAGCGGTTCACCCTATACACGCGTCAATGAATTCAGTTTCGGTAACCGCCGCACGCCGATCGAGCCGCTCAACGCCTCGCGGACACCGTGGTATTTCATGCTCGATGGTCGCGTCGACAAGACCATACCGATAGCGAATCTCAATGTGAACTTCTACATCTGGGTGACGAATCTGTTGAACATCAAGAACGTGACCGGGGTGTATGCAACGTCCGGTTCCGCCGAGAGCAACAACTTCCTCGCTACTGACGAGGGACAGACGCGGTTGGCGAATTACGCAACGTATGGCGATGTGTTCGCTCAATTGTACGAAGATTTCTACTATCAGCAGGTACTGATGAATGCCGGCGTCTGGGGTCCCCCGCGTCGTATCATCTTCGGTATGCGAGTTAATTTCTAACCGGTCTTTCGGCAGAACAAGAATGTTGGAGAAGCACTACATGAAATACACAACAAGAATCCTCATCCCTCTGCTCCTGCTGGCGTTGGTCATACCCGCCTACGCGGAGTCCCCGGAGGGAGAAAAGAAGTCCGCATCCGAACTTCGCAAGGAAGCCGCGGATGATCAATGGGACTTCATCTCGATAAACAACTGCCTGATGTGGTTATCGAACAATGGCCGTATGGCACACAATCCGGGCACAAGTGCCTCCGGCTTCGAATGGCCGACCGGCAGTGCGAAATATGTGATCTTCACTGATGGAATCGTCTGGGGTGGTCTCGTCGAAGGAGAGGTCCGGGTCGGTGGCGCCACCTATAATGCCGGTCTTCAGGCCGGTCCGATACTCGCTGACGGCACGGCATCCGATCCGAGTGATCCGAGAAATCGTATCTACAAAATCCGTAAAGTCGGTGAAGATGATTTCTACAACCTCGGTGAGCAGATGCAGGTGCAGATGCGCCAGGACTACGAAGAGTGGCCTGTCGATCATGGTGCGCCATGGGTAGACAAGGACGGTGACGGTATCTATTCACCGGATTTCCAGGAGTTCCTGGAAGTCGGTTATGACTCCTGTACAACCGATACCCCCATGTTGCCCGGCGACGAGACGATCTGGTTCGTTTCCAATGATCTGAACCCGGCGAAGGCGTTGAATCTCTATGGTTCTCCCTTTATCGGCCTGGAATTACACACACTCGTGTGGGCATATCAGCGTACTGGTCCTCTCGCGAACATTGTTTTCACCAAGTATACGGTGATCAACAAGGGTATCAATGATCTGCAAGAGGCCTATTTCTCGAAATGGTCGGATCCCGACCTCGGGGATGCCTTTGATGATTTTGTCGGTATAGATACGACACTCAGTCTCGGATATGTCTATAACGGCCTCTCCAGTGATGAAGTGTACGGTATCCCTCCCGCGGCAGGATACGATTTCTTCCAGGGGCCTCTCGTCGAGAGTGCCGGTGATTCTGCGGTGTACAACTTCGGGATACGCGCAGGTTACAGAAATCTTCCGGTGTCGACCTTCGCATTTTATATCAACGGCAGTTCGATCTACCGCGATCCTACGTTGCGTCAGCCGATCGGTTCGCAGATGATGTATTTCTATCAGCTCGGTCGCCTCTGGAATGGTGGGCGCTACATCGACCCGACCACAGGCAACGAGGTGACGGTCGCGCTCGCCGGTGACCCGTTGACCGGAGATGGCTGGGTCGACGGTATCATCAATTCCCCCGGTGACCGGCGCTTCCTGATGACGGCAGGGCCCTTTACCCTCGCTGTCGGTGATACGCAGGAGGTTGTCGTATCCTCAATCGTCGGGCTGGGATCTGATCGGCTCAACAGCATCAAAGTGCTTAAATTCTTTGATAGATTTGCACAGCTTGCTTTCGACAACAATTTCGATCTCCCCAAGGCACCGCCTTCACCGAATATCAATGTCTCACTGCTGCCGAAGCGCATTATTCTGAATTGGGGAGACCCTGCACAGGTGCAGCGAACTGAAGGTCACTTTGACCGTGGCTTCAGATTCCAGGGCTATAATGTCTACCAATTCCCGACACGGAGTTCCACTCTCGATGATGGTATTCGCCTGGCCACCTATGATATTGAGGATGGCGTGACCGTTATTTTCGACGAAGTTATCGATGATGAATCCGGTCTCATTCTCGAAATGCCTCAACAGCTCGGGAACGATGGCGGTGTCATCCGTATGTACGATGTGACCACCGACATACTGACGGACCGCCCGCTGGTCAACAATCAACCG
The DNA here is from genome assembly GCA_018224345.1 of Bacteroidota bacterium. Taxonomy (GTDB): domain Bacteria; phylum Bacteroidota; class Ignavibacteria; order SZUA-365; family SZUA-365; genus SZUA-365. Next base: position 7,941 of record JAGTUW010000367.1, on the reverse strand, counting down.
TATTACTTCGCGGTCACGTCCTACGCATTTAATGAAGATCCCGATGCCTCACCCCGCCAGCTGGAATCCTCACCGAAGATAATAGAAGTGCGTCCCCAGACAACCGATCCCGGCGTACGTTTTGGCGAACAGGTGGATGAACATATCCCGGTGAATCATACGACCGGTGTCTCCGCCGGCTTCGTCGATGTCGTCGTCGTCGACCCCCTGGAAATGACCGGGGATACCTATGAGGTGACCTTCAAATCGACGGGCGAAGTGGAAAGTGCTTATGACCATTCGCTCAATGGCATCATCGACGAGACGCTGACCCTCCAGAACTATGCTGCGTGGACACTGCGCAACATCACGAAGAACCAGGTCGTTATCAATGGCAGTGAATCCATGGAAGGTCTCGAGAAGGAATTCTACCTTGTCGACGGATTCAAGATCGGCGTAAGCGGGACGGGCCATTACCGGCAGTTCAACCGTGATGGCTTCGATCCGAATGCGCCACATGAGAATCATGATGAAATCCTTCGCATCGAATGGTCCGGTGGCCCTGAGGTTTTCGAACCGCATGAAGGCGACAGGGAAGGGCGCGGTGGCTATTCCTGGCAAATGGGATACACTTCATCGGTCATCGCGGGGCCGGGTTCCTTCGGAAGCTCAATCAAGGGCTATGAAGTCAAAAAGGTCGTCGAAATCCGTTTCGATACTGAAAACCCGTCGAAAGGTTACATGTACAAACGCGGACACCGCCCGAATTATGGTTTTATCGGCTATTTCGACTCCCCGATACAGGTCTGGGACGTGACGGATGTCAATCCCGAGAATCATACGCAGTTGCAATATGCGTGGGTTGAGCAGGCAAACCTTGGCGGGAACAACGAAACCTACACGCCAACCAACGATGTCGCACATCGCGAACAACTCTTTATTCTTGATATGCCTTACAGCGATACACCGAATCCGGTTTTTGCAGATTCTGACTTTTCGCTCTCCACGCGCGGGAGCGAGATGCCTGTGATCTACTGGGGCTGGTATTTGTTGAAGCAACAGTACATCGGTGTTGAGCGGCCCTGGCGGAACGGTAGCAAGTATCGCATCACTCCGAAAACACCGTTTTCCTCCGAGGACAAATACGTGTTCACGACGATGCCGCCGTCCTACGATAAGGAACAGGCAGTAGCAGACATTATCAATATCAGCGTCTTCCCGAATCCTTATTACGGCGCGAACAAGCGTGAGCAGAATAAATATCAACGCTTCGTCACCTTCAATCATCTTCCGCCGCGAGCGAAATTCAAGATCTACACGGTTTCCGGTATTCTTGTGGCCTCATTTGAAAAACCTGATGACGGAACACAGTATGCAACCTGGAATCTGCAGAACGACAATAGTCTCCCCGTGTCAAGCGGTTTGTATTACATCCACATTGAAATGCCCGACCTGGGCGTGGAGCGCATACTCAAGCTTGCCGTCGTTACTGAAACCCAGTTCCTCGATCGAATATGACGTGGAACGAAGGGCTTGATTTCCTCATGAACACGAAAGACAGAAATATAGGAGTATTATTCATGCGCATCAGTCCAGGCTATATTGCAGCGGCGTTCCTGCTTGCGTTCGCCCTGATGGGTTCGGTGGCTGTTGCCGACGGCGGAAATAAAGAAGGTACGTCTGCGGCAGACCAGTTGCTCGTTCCCGTCGGTGCGAGGGGCATTGCCCTCGGCAGTGCCTACACTGCCGGCATTACAGGTATCGAAGCGATTTACTACAACCCGGCCGGGCTCTCCGGCTCACTCCATGGCGTGGAAGTGTTCTTCTCGCAGATGAACGGTCTCGACAATGAAGACGGGATCAGCTTCTTCGGTGTTGGAAACAATTTCGAAGGTCTCGGCCATATCGCCTTTACCATTAAATCATTCTCATTCGGCGATATCCTTATCACCGATGAGCGGCAAGTTGACGGGACCGGTGCGGTGTATTCACCAACCGTACTGACGCTTGGTTTGACATACTCACGTGCGCTGACCGATCGCATCCGTTCCGGTTTCACTGTCAATCTGATATCAGAGCAATTTGACCGTGTCTCTGCATCCGGTTTCGCATTCGATGTAGGTGTGCAGTATTCAGGCCTCGCCGGTTTCGACGGACTTGAGCTCGGTGTCACACTCCGGCACATCGGAGGAAATATGCGGTACGATGGTCCAGGACTTCTGCGGGTCGTCAACGAAATCGATGCAGATCGTGATGGACAATTGCTGAGTATCGAAGCGGCAGGGTCTCAGCTTCCGACATCGCTTGAAATCGGTCTTGCCTACAATCACCGTATTTCGGAAACCCATAATCTTCTGTTCATGACGTCGTTTGAGAACAACAACTTCGTCAATGACCAGTATCGTTTTGGAATCGAATACCTGTTCAGTGATTTCCTTGCCCTGCGTGGCTCGTACAGTCTCGCTGGCAATGAGAAAACGGATTTTGAAAATACGACCGGCTATATTTTCGGACCCGCCTTTGGCTTCGGTCTGCAACAGTGGACCGGGGATGTGAAACTGTATCTCGATTATGCATATCGCTTGCGCGATGTGTTCGGTGATCAGCACATCATCTCCGTAAGAGTCGGCTTCTGACCATATCCGTCCTCGGTTTCAACCCCGCATCGTCTTACCGGTGCGGGGTTTTTTTTTGACACTTTGCGCTACTTTGAGAGTTGCGGGAGTGTTGGATTGATCGTCGCAGAGGAGTATGCTCGCAGAAAGGCCCGGCGACGCTGCTTCTGACTGTCAACTATGTTCAGACCATGGAAGGAAAGGGTGGCTGTGCAGTTTGAGAGAAGGGTGAGGCACTGCGAACAGGCAAAAAAAAAGGAAGCAGCATTGCTTCCTTTGTTCTGTTTGTCGGGGCGAGAAGATTTGAACTTCCGACCTCTCGGTCCCGAACCGAGCGCTCTACCGGGCTGAGCCACGCCCCGAACAGATTTACAATATAAAGTGTGATCGTGAAAAAAACAAGAGATGGAACAGCAATAGAGTAATCACCAGGACTGAAATTCCCCGTGTCCCTGCGGCGAAAACTATCCGGCCCGGCACACGGGAGTAAACGATCATCGTCGGCGATGGAGCGGGCGAGCGGGTGTGTTCAATAATTTCCTACTTTTCCCCGGAGTTGTCTGTAGAGCATCTCGCGCGCCCGGAAAATATGGGCCTTCACAGTCCCGAGGGGCAGGTCGAGTTCTTTTGCAATATCCTCGTAACTCTTTTCCTCCTGATGTCGCATCACGATAACCTGACGGTATTTTTCCGGCAGGCTATCGATTGCATGCTGAATCATATTCGTCTGTTGATCACGGAGTATGCCGCCATCCGGTAAATGCGTATCGTCCGGAATTTCATACTGCCGGTCCTCCTCATCGCCAGCGACGGGTCGATCAATGGAGAAGGTTTTCAGCTTGCGTCTCCTGAGGTGGTCGATACAATTGTTCGTCGCGATTTTGTACAACCAGGTGGAAAACGCGAATTCGTTGTTGAAGGAAGCGAGCGAGTTGAATGCTTTGATGAATGCTTCCTGTGTCAGATCCTCTACATCGACCTGCTGCGTCCCGACCATACGGGTGATCAAATGCGTGATTGCGCGATGGTATTTATTCATCAGACGCCCGAACGCATACTGCTTCCCCGCGATTGCATCGGCGATGAGTGTCCGGTCTTCAATGCGCGACTGTTCGCGCCGTTCTTCTTGTGTCAGATACATGTTGCGCTGCGTTGGTGCATCAAATAAATCTACGTCATCCGAAGCGAAAATCAAACACCCGCGAATGATTTCAGACCCGCATATCTTGGAGTTGCACGCGCATTTTCCTAACTTACAGGGTGAAACAGAGAATGCAACATCAAAGTTATACATGTCGACAATCAACATCCTCTTTATCGGAGATATTGTTGGAAACGCCGGCCTCGATGCGGTCCGGCTTTTTCTTCCTTCCCTGAAGCAACAACGTGATATTGCTTTTGTCATCGCCAATGGCGAGAATGCCATGGAGGGCAAAAGCATCAGCGAAAAACAGTATCTTGAACTTCGTGAACTCGGAGTTCACATCGTCACTTCGGGTAATCATATCTGGGAGAAATGGCATATCAAGAAACTCATGGCGGCTGAAGCGGAACTGCTGCGACCGGCAAACTATCCCCGGGATAATGCAGGGCATGGCTATGCGATTGTTCCCATCGGCGCGGCTGGCAGTGTCGGTGTGCTGAACCTGCAGGGCCGTACGTTCATGAGCCCGATCGACTGTCCGTTCCGCACCGCTGAATGGGCGGTGGACCGGATCAGGGAACAGACCCCGATCATCCTCGTGGATTTCCACGCGGAGGCGACTGCGGAAAAAATTGCCATGGGGTGGTTTCTCGAAGGGCGTGTCAGTGCCGTCGTAGGAACGCATACACACGTACAGACCGCGGATGCGAAAGTGCTACCGGGTGGTACGGCCTATATTACGGATGTGGGCATGACCGGTCCGTACGATTCAGTTCTCGGAATGCGGAAAGACATCGCGTTGCGGCGCTTTATCAAACAGACTCCGCACAAATTCGAAATGGCAACCGACGATGTCCATCTCTCGGCTGTCATCGTTACCGTTGAGGTCCCGACCGGCAAAGCAGTAAGTATCGAGCCGATTACACTACCGGAGTTTACGCGAGATGCCGAATAATATTATCGATGGCAAGCGTATTGCGCAGATGATCAAGGACGAAGTCCGTGAAGAGACCCGCATGTTGCGTGAAACTCATGGGGTTGTCCCCGGCCTCGCATTCCTGCTCGTTGGTGACGACCCGGCATCACGCACCTATGTGGCATCCAAGGAACGGGCCTGTGACTATTGTGGCATACACTCGGTGACTCTCCGTCTCCCGGCGGAAACTCACGAGGCGGAAGTGCATGATAAAATCAGTGCATGGAATAATGATCCGGAGATTCATGGCATTCTGGTCCAGCTTCCGCTTCCGGAACATATTGATACGGATCGGATCATCGAAGCGATATCTCCTGTCAAGGATGTCGACGGCTTTCATCCGGTCAATGTCGGAAAACTCATGATCGGGCAGCAGGGGATGCTGCCTTGCACACCCGCGGGAATTCAGCAAATGCTTATTCGCTCCGGTATCGCAACGGAAGGGAAGCATGTCGTCGTCATCGGGCGCAGCAATATCGTCGGGAAACCCATCGCCAATATTCTTTTGCAGAAAGCCGCAGGTGCCAATGCTGTCGTTACCGTCGCGCACAGTGCGGCTGCGGACATCTCGGTGTTTACACGCCAGGCGGATATACTGATCGTTGCTACGGGCCGCGTCAATACCGTGACCGCTGACATGGTCAGAGAGGGTGTCGTCGTCATTGACGTCGGTATCAATCGTATCGCGGATAATACGCGGGAGAGAGGATATCGCATCGTCGGGGACGTTGATTTCGATGCTGTTGCTGAAAAGGCGTCTCTCATCACGCCAGTCCCGGGAGGGGTCGGCGTCATGACGATTGCGATGTTGATGAAAAACACTTTGACCGCTGCACGACACGCGGTGATGCCAGGCTGAAACGTCAGGAAACAGGTACACAACTGTGATAGAGGTGAATCATGGTCATTGGAATTCTCAAGGAACGCTTTGACGACGAACAACGCGTAGCGCTGTCGCCGTTCGGTGTCGAATCGCTGGTCAACTCCGGCGCGCAGGTCATTCTGGAAACAGGTGCGGGTGCGGAAGCACGCTTCCCCGATGAGCAGTATCAAAAAGTCGGTGCGACGATCGCGTATTCAGCCGAAGAGACCATCGGCCGGGCGGATATTGTGCTCAAGGTCATGCCGATGGAGCAGGAGGAATGGGAAATGTTACGGGAAGGACAGATTCTCATGTCCTTTCAACTCCTCGGGATGGGAAGAAAGCCTTTCATCGATTATGTCATGGAGAAGAACGTCGGTACAATCGCCTTCGAATACATGCAGGCAGCCGATGGCAGTTACCCGGTGTTGCGGGTGATGAGTGAAATATCCGGGCAGGTGGCGGCACAGATCGCCAGTCGCTATCTTCGCTCCGACCATGGCGGGCGGGGTGTGTTGCTCGGAGGACTCGGCGGTGTCGCTCCGGCTGCGACGGTTATCATCGGTGCGGGGGCCTCCGGTATGGCCGCTGCGCAGGCGGTACTGGGTCTGGGGGGGCAGGTGATACTGCTCGACAACAATGTCGATCGCCTGCGCGAGGCCGACCAATTCTTCAACAAACGTATTACCACCGTCGTCGCCTCCCCCGAGCATCTTCGTCGTGGTTGTCGTATCGCCGATGTGCTCATTACAGCCATCAGTATCGATGAAGAAGAAAGCCATCACATTATCACTGAAGAAATGGTCAAGACGATGAAGCCCGGTGCAGTCATTGTGGATATGTCCATCAATCAGGGCGGATGCGTCGAAAGCAGTCGTCCGACAACGATCAAGGATCCGGTCTTCGTCAAACATGCAGTGCTTCATTACGCCGTTCCGAATATGCCTTCGGTCGTTGCCCGTACCGCGACCTATGCGCTGACGAATGCCATTCTGCCTTACCTGAAAATCGTCATCGGAGGGATCCCCACTTCGATCAACACCGAGCCCTGCGTCCGCTGCGGCATTGTGACCTGGCAGGGGAAAGCCAGCCATTCCGTTCTTCAGGATCTTTACGGAATGAATGCAGAGCCGTTTGATTGCTGTTAACGTATCGCTTTCATAGAATTCGAGTCTGACAAGGAAGAACCTCATGGAATGGAAGTCCATTTATCGCAACAAATTGAAAACCGCTGAAGAAGCGGTGCAGGTCATTAAATCCGGTGACCACGTTTATATTCATCCTGGTTGCGCCGTGCCTGAACATCTGATTCGGGCAATGATCGCACGAGGCAACGAACTGACCGACGTACATGTCGATCATATCCTCACTATCGGTGAATCCGGCTATGTCTCGGAAGAAATGCAAGGGCATTTCCGTCACAACGCTCTGTTTATAGGAGGGAATGTCCGCCAGGCGGTCAACAATGGAATGGCGGATGCGACGCACATATACCTGCATCAGGTGGCGAAATTGTTTTACGACAAAATCCTGCCTGTCGACGTCGCTCTCGTTCATTTGTCCCCACCCGACGAACACGGCTTCTGCAGCTTCGGTGTCGGTGTTGAAATGACAAAACCCGCCTGCGAAATGGCGAACGTGATTATCGCCCAGGTCAACCCGCAAATGCCCCGCGTGCTCGGGGATTGCTTTATTCATGTCTCCAAACTTCAGCATATCGTTGAAATCGATACCCCGATCAAGGAAATGCCGCAGGTCGGCGAGGTAAGCGATGCGAAGGAACAGGAAGTGTACGACAAAATCGGTGGGTATATTGCCGAACTTATCGATGACGAAAGCACATTGCAGATGGGTATCGGTGCCATACCCGATGCCGTGCTCAACTACCTTGAAAACAAGCGTGATCTCGGTATCCATACCGAGATGTTTTCTGACGGCGTGATCAAACTCGTGGAAATGGGTGTCGTCAACAACGAGAAGAAAACACTGCACAAAGGCAAGATGGTGGCATCTTTTGTGCTCGGGACAAAAACCATTTTTGACTTTATCAATAACAACCCCGTCGTCGAATTCCATCCCAGCCACTATGTCAATGACCCCTTTACCGTTGCCCAGAACAGTAAGATGGTCGCGATCAATTCTGCACTGCAAGTCGATATCACCGGTCAGGTCTGCGCGGATTCCATCGGACCCCGCCTTTACAGCGGTTTTGGTGGCCAGGTGGATTTTATCCGCGGCTCATCACGGAGCCCGGGCGGCAAACCCGTCATTGCGCTGCCCGCGACTGCGAAGGGTGGTGAACTCTCACGTATCGTGCCGTATCTGATCCCCGGTGCAGGAGTGACCACGAACCGGGCCGATGTGC
>JAGTUW010000366.1 GCA_018224345.1 Bacteroidota bacterium | reverse complement strand
TAGTCGGACACTCTCGATCGACGCAGGATATCCGAATCCACTGCGTGCAGGCGATCATGCGACGGTGCGGTTCAGCATTCCCGACCGGAATGCGTCGGTGACGCTGCGCATGTACGACATGCTCGGTAGAGTCGTACGCGACTTGCCTGCCGGACAATACACTCCGGGCACACATACCATCAACCTGACCAGCGACGGACTCCCTTCCGGCGTCTACACAATGACACTCACCGACGGAGTGCACAGCACGTCGCGTATGATGGTCATCGTCGACTGATATCAGTAATCTACAGCAGAAAGTACACCGGAATCTGCCCCGAACACGCTCTTCCCCGGCGGGAACACGAAATACGCACCCGGTATTCCGTCTCCCCGCCGGGGATGTGGGTTTAACCCGGTTTATCCCGTTTGACCGGCAGAATGCACGGAATAATCGCAGTGCATTCTGCCTTCGCCGGGTGATTCCGGGAGTTATCTGCAATTAATTTTTCTTTCACCACTACGCAGACACCATTATTTGCAAATAATGTGGCTTGCGGGGCAGGTAACACGAAAGATTGCGATGTTATTTCACTTTAACGGCCGGGTCTCGATAATTCTTCTCGTGTAATTGTGCTTCCGCTGTCGTGAGCAATCTGCATCCTGCCTTCGCTGCTACATCTGATAATACAGCGGCGCCCCGGGTCCGACGGGCAGCCCGAGAAGAAACCATGCGATGAGAATAATCGTCCATGCCAATCCGAACACGAAGGTATACGGCAGCATAGTCGCAATCACTGTCCCTATCCCCGCTTTCGGATCGTATTTGGCGAGGAAGGCGACGATCAGGGCGAAATAGGACATCATCGGCGAAATGATATTTGTGATACTGTCACCGACACGATAGGTGGCCTGCACCAGTTCGGGGGAGAACCCGAGCAGCATGAACATGGGGATAAACACCGGTGCCATGATGGCCCATTTGGCCGAGGCGCTTCCCATGACCAGATTGATGAACGCCGTCACCACGACGAAGGCCAGCATCAGCGGTATGGGACCAAGCCCGGAGCTGCGAAGAACATCCGCGCCTTCTATCGCGAGAATCAGTCCGAGGTTTGTCCAGTTGAAATACGCGACAAATTGTGCGGCGAAGAAGACCAGGACAGTGTACACTCCGAGCTGTTCGATGGCCTTGCCCATCCCCTTGACGACATCGGAATCATTCTTGATCGTCCCGGCTCCGATACCATAGGCGACGGCAAGCACCAATGCGCCGATGAAGATAAAGGCGACGATACCTTTCAGGAAGGGGGAGCCGAGTATCTCTCCTTCCGCACTGCGGAGATAGCCACTTTCGGGGATCAATCCAACCAGAACAATTACCACAAGGACAATCGATGCCCAGAAGGCAAACCGCAAACCACGTTTTTCCTCCAGTGTCAATGCTCGAAGTTCCTCGGGCTGCGAATCTCCTTTGTATTCACCAAGGCGTGGCGCAACAATTTTTTCCGTCACCCAGGTCCCGGCGGCAGCGATAAAGAAAGTGGATATGAACATGAAATAGTAATTCGCGACCGCTGTCACTTCATACGTGGGATCGATGATATGCGCGGCCTCCTCGGAAAGCCCTGCAAGCAGCGGGTCCATGGTCCCGAGCAACAGATTCGCGCTGTAACCACCCGAAACCCCTGCGAACGCAGCGGCCATACCGGCAATCGGATGACGACCGACCGCAAGAAAAATCACACCGCCGAGAGGCACGAGCAATACATACCCGACCTCACTGGCGGTATTGGAAAGAATACCGGCAAAGACGATGACGAAGGTCAACAGGCGCCGGGGGGCCGCAAGCACAAGGCGACGCAACGCAGTTCCGACCAGACCGGTGGATTCGGCGATGCCAATGCCGAGCATGGCGACGAACACCGTCCCCAGCGGCGCAAAACTTGTGAAATTCGTCACCATGGTCGTAAGAATGCGATTGAGGCCCTCAACCGAGAGAAGGTTCACCGGCCGTACGGTCTTCCCCGTCCCGGGATGTATCACGGAGAGATCAAACTGCGCGAAGACCCAGGAGAGAAGAATTATCATTAAGGCGAACAGTGCGAATAACGTCGCCGGATGCGGCAGCATGTTTCCTGTCCGCTCAACAACGTTGAGAAACCGATCCGTAAACCCTACTCCGAACTTTTTCTTTGCCATGCATTCCTGAAATGTTGTATGAACAGACTCGGATGTGGATTCTGCTGAAGAGCCAAAAAGTATAAGGTACAAAACAGCTCATCAATCTGCAGGGGCATTCCACCTCCCCATCCATCACATCGCGTTCCAGCTCCCTGCCACTTTGTTCATTGCTGTCCGGAACACTTTCTCCCGCTCCCCACCCCTCTTCTCATCACTGCGTTCCGCCGGCTTCGGCCAGGAAAGGATCGTTGAGGGGAATAGCGTGATGCCGACGGAACTGCCGGGCGGTGGCGAGCAGGAACAGTCCGCCGAGCGCCGTCAGTGGCGCAAATTCCATCCACCCGAGGGTCACGGTGTCGTGATCGTAATAGGGCATCACCAGCCAGTACATGTCAAGCAGATGCGCAAAGAGAAGGATAACGGCCCCCGCGAGCAGCGTGTTCATATTGCGCTTGGTGTCTTCCGACAGCAGCAGGAAAAATGGCACGATGAAATGAATGAGCAGCAGAAGCAGGGAAACGACTTCCCAGCCGTGTTCGGAACGATAGGTGAAAAACACGATCTCCTCAGGCAGATCGGCATACCAGATCAGAATGTACTGTGAGAATGCAATGTAGGCCCAGAAGATGTTGAACGCGAACAGCAGTTTCCCCAGATCGTGCATACGGTCTGAAGTCAGCCAGTCCGTCAGCAATCCCGCCCTGCGGAGAGAGACTGCGATAATGGTGATGACCGCCAGCGCTCCGACAAGCGATCCGGAGAAATAGTACACACCATAAATTGTACTGAACCAGTGCGGGTAAAGGGACATCAGCAGATCAAAGGCCGCGAAGGTTATGGTAATCCCGTAGAGAATGGTGATCGGGGCACTGAACATCCAATTCCGGCGCGTGGGCGTGATGTCATTGCGCGTATCCTGCTTGAAGGAATTTCCGACGATGACGAAATACATCAACACCCAGATACCGACATACACAAAGAGACGTACAATGAAAAAAGGGACGTTCAGCCAGGATTGCTTGCCCGCAAGTATCACGTCGCCGGGTTCGGGATGGACCCAATGATGGTAGAGTTCACCGACACCAAAAACGATTGGCAGTACGAGGATGAAGAGCAACGGGGTGAAGCCACCGGTGAGTTCGGGGATTCGTCGCACGGCGACACTCCACCCGGATCGGGTCAGAAATTGCAGCATACTGAAAAAAACGCTGGTGACAGCGATGCCTCCCCAGAAGACAAACGCGATGAGATAGTCGAAGAGAAAGCGTTGCATGTCAATCATCATACCGATGATACTCAGTATTATGCCGACGGCGGTGGCGATGACACCGATCAACTGCATACGTTTGACGAAATTGCTCTCCGCAAGTAATGTAGAATTCGTGTTCATGTCAGTTGTCCGTGTTCTCGATGACGGTGGAAACAGTATCCGACGGAGAAGACGCTGCCGCCTCATCTGCGACGGTACCCTGTACGCCTTCGACAGTCTCTGCATACCGCAAAGGTTCTTTCTGCAATTCGCGCACGTAATTGACTATCATCCAGCGGTCCTCCGGTGTCAGCTTGTCTGCGTAACCGGGCATGATGTTCTGTCCCACACTGATGATATGAAACAGATGTGCATCGGAATACCCCCTGGCATTCGACGCGACAAGATTCGGGGGTTTCTGGAGACCTTTACGCACGACCTGCGTCGTATCCTGTCCGGTAACCGAATGACAGGGGGCGCAGAAATTGTTATAGCGGTTCCTTCCCCGGGCGAGTACGGATCTGTCACCTGCCAGTGGGTTCTGCAGCTCCGCTTCCGCCTCCGGAACGGTGGTGTAAGGATACATACTGCCTTCGCGCGGAACGGTACCGGGAACGTGAGGACGCATGGAAGCGCCGTCGGAAAAATAATTGTTGGGCTGTTGCGCACCGACTTTCGTCTGATACTGCATATCATAGCGAATCTGTATCGGCGGCTTCCTCGAGCGCAACGCCTGGAAGTCATTGCCCGCCCAGAGAAAAAAGAACACAACCGCGAGACCACCCACCGTTACAATCGCGAGAGAGAGAGAACCTTTATTCTTCATGATATTCCACTACTCGTACATGTTCGGCACCAAGGGATTCAAGTAACGCCCGTGTTTTGTCTGTATGATACAACGGGTCTTCCGCGTCAACGGTGACGACAAAGGCATCGTCGGTCGCGCGCTGAAACTGCGGATCATTCTGCCACTTCGAGAACCACTGAGGAAGCCGGTTGAGCGCGAACATCCCAACCACCGTGGCGATAGCTGTCGCCAATATCGTCAGCTCGAAGGTGATGGGGATTGATGGCTCAAACGCAAAGAACGGTTTGCCACCAATCACCAGCGGATAATCCACCGCGCCCGTCCACCACTGCAGATGCAGTGCGACAGCGGCACCGAGCAACCCCGCACCGAAGGCAATCCACGGAAGTATCGTGCGCTTGATTCCCATCGCAGCATCAAGGCCGTGCAAGGGATAGGGCGTGTGGAAATCATATTTCCGATAGCCTTCGCGGCGGATACCCTCGGCAGCTTTGAGCACGAGATCGGGATCCTGAAATATTCCGGATATACCGGCCGTTTTATTCATTTCTCAGACACCTCCTCAATGATGCCCGTGTTTCGGCTGCGCTCCGGGGAGAATTCCCTTGATTTCGGAGATAGCCAGCACGGGGATGTATTTCGCGAACACGAGGAACAGAGTCAAAAAAAGACCTACCGTTCCTGCGAATATCGAGACGTCAACCCAGGTCGGCGTGAACATACCCCAACTCGACGGCAGGAAGTCGCGATGCAACGAGGTCACGATAATTACGAAACGTTCGAACCACATGCCGATATTGACAAAAATGGAAATGATCCAGGTGATCAGCAGGTGACGCCGGATCTTCCGGAACCAGAACAATTGTGGAATCAGTACGTTGCAGGTCACCATGGTCCAGTAGGCCCAGCCGTAGGGACCGAGTGCGCGATTGATGAACACGAAGCGTTCATAGGGATTACCGCTGTACCATGCGATGAAAAATTCGATGCCGTAGGCGTAGCCGACCATCAGACCCGTCGCCATCAGCACCTTGTTCATGTTTTCTATATGCTTGATGGTGATGAACTGCTCGAGGTTGAGAAGCTTCCGTGCGATGATCATCAACGTCAACACCATCCCGAAGCCGGAAAAAATCGCTCCCGCAACGAAATAGGGCGGAAAGATTGTCGTATGCCAGCCCGGAATAACGGAGACGGCAAAATCGAAGGACACGATGGTATGCACCGAGAGTACCAGCGGCGTCGAGATGCCGGCAAGAATCAGATAAGCCTTTTCGTAGCGGTGCCAGTGACGATTCGCGCCGGTCCATCCCATACTGAAGAATGAAAACGCCCACTTCCCGATTTTGTTCTTCGCACGGTTGCGCAGTGTCGCAAAGTCCGGCACCAGGCCGACAAACCAGAACAACGCCGAGACGGTGAAGTACGTACCTACGGCGAACACATCCCACAGAAGAGGAGAACGGAAATTCACCCACAGATCCATCTGATTCGGGAGCGGGAGCAACCAGTACACGGCGACCCAGGGACGACCGGTATGAATGATCGGGAAAATCAACGCGCAAATAACAGCAAATATGGTCATTGCCTCCGCAGACCGGTTGATGGCGGTACGCCATTTCTGCCTGAACAGAAAGAGAATTGCCGAGATGAGTGTCCCCGCATGCCCGATACCGATCCAGAATACGAAGTTGGTGATGTCCCACGCCCAACCAACCGGCTGATTGTTTCCCCACACACCAATACCTGTGAAAGTGGTATAGAGAATGGTGAAGATTCCCCAGGCGGCGAGCGCACCCGTCAGTGTCACGGTGATATACCAGAGCCGCGTGGGTTTCGCTTCGATCACCCGGGAGACGGTTTCGGTCACATCCTTCATCCCCGGTGTGCCTTCGACCAATGGCTCACGCAACGAATGGGAGTCGACTGCGAGCGTTCCTCCTCCTTCGACGTTCCAGTTCCTCTGCCTGTCTTTCTCCATCACGGTACTCATGCGTCTTCTCCCCCGTTGGTATTGCGGATCCTGGCCTTGTACGTGATAGAAGGAACGACATTCAGTTCACGGAGCACGTGATACCCGCGTTCCGTTGTCTGGCTTCTGGAGACGGCACTCTCCGGATCGTTGGTGTTTCCGAAGACAATGGCATCGGCCGGACAGGCCTGCTGACAGGCAGTGACAACCTCTCCATCCTGCAGTAACTCACGCCCCTCATTCTTCGCGTGATGCTTCGCCTCGTTGATACGCTGCACACAAAACGTACATTTCTCCATGACACCGCGCATACGGACGGTGACGTCGGGATTGAAGACCATACCCAGAGGATCACGATCCTCCTTGTGATAATTCAGATAATTGAAACGCCGCACCTTGTACGGACAGTTGTTGGAACAATACCGGGTTCCGACACAGCGGTTGTAGGTCATCTCGTTGAGCCCTTCGGGACTGTGCGTTGTCGCGGCGACGGGACAGACATTCTCACACGGCGCTTTCTCGCAATGCTGACAGAGCATGGGTTGCAGAAGGGTATCAGGATTGTCTTCGGACCCGGAATAATAGCGATCGATTCGTATCCAGTGCATCTCCCGCCCGCGGAGCACCTGCTCCTTTCCGACGACGGGGATGTTGTTTTCAGACTGACAGGCGGTCACGCAGGCATGACAGCCGACACAGGCGGATGTGTCGATGGTCATTCCCCAACGATGTCCGCTGCTGTAATCATGCGGCGTCGTGATACTGATCGGACGATCAGTATTCTTTTCCGTACCGTACAGCGGGAGATCCTTTTCGTAGAGAGAAGCGGGATTGCTCAGAAACGCCGCCAGAGTCCCTTCCTTGACGATATCCGACCTGTCGATACCATGGTGACCGTCACCACTGAGTGAGTGATGATCCTGCGTCGTGGCGATGCGGACCTTGTTGCCGGTAATGTTCAGGGTCGCGGACTGATAGCCGATGGTCTCCGGACCGTTCATGAGTGCATAGGCATTGCTGCCTTTCCCGGCCGCGACCCGACCGCCCTCACGCCTCCCGAACCCGGTGTGTGTTATCACGGTGTTATCGGCCATACCAGGTTGAATCAACACTGGCAGTGAAGCCTCACCGGCGCCGGTAGTCACAGTGATGACGTCGCCTTGTTCCACCCCCAGGAGCATTGCCGTGCTTCTGGAGAGCGCCGCCACATTCTCCCATGTCACTTTTGTGACGGGGTCGGGTAATTCCATCAACCAGCCAAGATTGGCGTAGCGTCCATCATACAGAGCATACCCCGGAAACACGCCGAAATGCACAGCAGTACCTGTGTCCGTCGCGGCAACGGTGACCCTATGCTTCGCGGCCTGCGCCGAAAGCTCAGCCGCAGCCTTGTTGTTCAATATGAGTTGCCGCCCGGTGGCTTCTACTGCCCAATGTCCACTGCGCAATATGTCATGCCAGAATCCATCAAAAGAACTGCGGCCACTGGCAGGGAGATGCTCTTCCCGCCAGCGATTTCGCACGAAATCATAGAATGCAGGTGTATCCCTGAAAGCGCCTTCATCGAATGCTCGGGTGATACCGATCAACACATCGCCAAGAGACAGTTGCCCTTCATTCAGCGGCGCAATCAGAGGTTGCACGACGGCTTCGGACCCGTCAATCTTTCTCACGTCTCCCCAGCTCTCGAGATAATGATTGACAGGAATGAAGATCGAGCAGAATTTCGATGTTTCGTCTGCATACAGTGAGAGAGAAAAACGGTATTGTACGTTCGCGATCAGCGTACGGAAGCTGTCTGCCGGAAGACTGTACGCCGGATTCACATCTGCGAATATCACCGCGCCCACTTCGCCCTGCTCCATCTCACGTCGAAAGGCCTCGATGGCCATGGTTTTGGCATTGCTGTAGGGCAATGCACGTCGCGGATCTATGATACCATCGTCGGCAACAGCACCCAGGGTATGGTTGAGTATCATGCCCAGAGCATGTGTGTGTGCGGACAGATGCCGGCCGACCATGACAACCGAGGAATGGGTAATGAGATCACCGGCGATACGCCTGATCAGAGGCAGCACATCATCCGCCGGAGGGACCAGCGCGGAACGCACTCCCGCATCGACGGTACCATGGCCACGGACGACGACGATTTCATGCAGCAGTCCGAGAAGAAACCCGTCGAAGGCATCGGGCGTGAGTCGGATCCGTTCATCGGCATTCGACCCGGTCATGGTCATCGCAGCTTCGACGGCATAGAATCGGTTCATGTCCGGGGAAGAGGGTTCGGGCTTGCGGCGTGAGGAGAAATTCCGGATATGGTAAAGCGCCTCAGGATCCGTTCCGAGAAAATCCGCATCTATACCGAGAATCACATCGGCTCGCGACAGATCAGGAATCAGAATCGCATCGGTATCGAACAACTGTCTATTCGCCTCCGCGGCGCCTCCCGCGACAATGGCGGGCCAGGTGATGACACGTGTATTCGGCAACATGCGTTCGAGCTCGTCATAGAGCCGGACCAGTGAAGGTGAGGCATGCTCATCGACTACAATACGAACCTCCTTCCCTTCCTCACTGACTTCGCGGATCGCATCCGCCATGCGGCGCATGGCGTTGAGTGGTGTCGAGTCGCTGTTGCTGACCGTCGGACGCAATCTGCGATCGGGATCATACAATGCCAGCAGCGAGGCCTGGGCAATGTGTGTCGACTTCCCCGCGCTGACAGGACACTGGTCATTGCCCTCGATCTTTATCGGCCGGCCTTCGCGGGAGCGTACCAGCAGACCAGTTGCAAAATTCTGCAGAGTGAAGGCCGTTGCAAAATGATTGGAGATGCCGGGAGTTATATACTCTGGTTTGCGGACGTACGGGACAATCTCCTGCTCCGGTCTGCGGCAGCCGGTAGCGGCCAGCGCGGCGGAGGCCGCCATCAGACCCATGAACGTCCGTCTCGTTATCGACGAGCCATCCCCGCCAAATTGATCGTAATCCGGCGGAAATTCATTCCCGAGCTGTTCAAGAATCGCCGGATCCTTTCCCAGTTCTCCGAAGCTTTTCCAATACGTTTTCTTCGATCTATCCGTATCTGACATACTGCTCTTCCGTCGTAATGTTGATGTTCGTACCGAAGCACGATGCTCAGTGATGGCAGGCCGAGCAGTGCTGCGGCCCCTGACTCAGTGGCCGGCTCAGCAAGACTGGATCCACGTCCACGCCCGTGATCTCACGTGTGCGTATCACATGACTCTCCGGCTCACGATGGCAATCCAGACACCACCCCATGGTCAGTGGTTGTTTCTGTGCGATCACACCCTGCTTCTCCACTTCTCCGTGACAGGAGGCGCAATCAATCCCGGCATTGACATGGCGGCTGTGATTGAAGAATGCATAATCCGGCAACTTATGTATGCGAATCCATCGTATCGGTTCATTCCGTTCGTAACTGTCTCGGACGAGCTGGAGTTTCGGACTCTCCCGCTGCACGGAAATATGACAATTCATACAGGTCTCCGTCGATGGGACGGTGGAGTGCGCCGAGGTTTCGACACTGCTGTGGCAATAGACACAGGAGATATCCAGATCTCCGGCGTGCAGACGGTGGTCAAACGGCACCGGTTGTTGCGGCCGGTACCCGACGTCCATTACACTCGGATGACGAAGGAAATAAAACGCGATGGCTCCGATACCTGCAAGCGTAAGCAGGGTGACGATGCCGAGTTTGATTTTTCTATCCTGGGATGCGGTAAACATACAGACCGTGTGTGCTTATTTCTGGATCAGGTACTTAGACTGTCGCCATCGCGTTTACGCTGTGCGAACCACAGGCGCAAGGCGAAGGTGCCAACGACGAGAAAGGGTACAGCCATCATGAACAGAATACTGTTGTTGAATCCCGAGGAGACGGAAGACTGGCCGTCGTCAACGTACGCCTCCTTACAATTCGGACATGCCGATGCGATATCCGGGATTATCAGAAAGACAATAAGAAATAGTGCTACTGGAATCAAATACATCTTCATACGTTCCTAGACCGGGAAATGATACAACATGACATAGACAACGACACCGGTGAACGATACATACAGCCATATCGGCAGTGTCCATCGCGCAATGGCCCGATGGCGTTCCACCTTCATCTTCAGACCTCGGAAGAGAGTGATGATCGCCAATGGAGGGACCGCGACGGCCAGGACGGAATGAGAGATCAGTATCGAGAAATAGACCGTACGTACAAGCCCCTCACCCTGAAAGCGTGTGAGCAGTTCCGTGGTGAAATGATAGGTAATGTAGGTGATGAGAAAAATTCCGGAAGTAATAAACGCAGCGAGCATCATCGCCCGATGTCGGCGTATATCCTTCTTGCGGATGAACAGAAAGCCGGCAATGAGAAATGTGGTGGCAATGCCGTTCAGCAACGCATTGATGGTCGGGAGATCACTGACACTCATGACCGTTCTCCCAACAGGAAATTGATAGCGGCACGTAACTCCCGGACTTTCTCATCATCCAGCCCGTCGAAATACCCACGGATCACGCCTCTGCGATCGACGAGAGCAAATCGCGTACTGTGCATTACCGGCTCCTCAGCACTTCCCATCAGAAAGCCCTTCATCGTCAACTCACCGACGACATCGACCTCGTTGCGCAGCATCGACCACTTGCCTGGCCTGGCGGAATAGCGGTCGGCGTATTGTGAGAGTCGTGTCACGGTGTCGGTTTCCGGATCGACAGTGAAACCGACGATTCGAAAATCGTCCTCACGTGCATACTCTGCCTGCAGGACATTGGCTGTAGAGTTCATGATCGGACAGGGGCCGCCACAGGAAGTGAAGAAAAAATACGCGATATACACACTGCCCGCGAGATCCGCATCCGTGACGGTACTGCCGTCATAATTCGTGGAGGAAAACGATGGGGCCTGTTTGATTTCGGGTAGTTCCGTTATTTCAATGCCATCCTGCTGAGGCTGGCATCCCACGAGAGAGAGCACAGCCACGAGGGGCAACAGCAATACGGCGCGATAATTGATGACAACGTATTTCATTTCTGACGAACAACTCTGAGTGATAGAATAAACACAAGAGAGAAAAACGCGGCAAACACGATCACCGAAACGAGTATGGGCGGCCCTTCAGTCATGGCAATACCGCTACCGAGGAAAAAGGCCTTCTGGAACAATGCAGTGACGTAATACAGCGGATTGAGCTGTATAATGGCCGCCAGCCAGTCCGACGTCCCTTCCGGAGGAAAAAACGCTCCGGAGAGCAGCCACAGCGGCAAAAGCAACAAATTCATCACGGCATGGAATCCCTGAGTCGATGACATGCTCCAGGATATCAAGAAGCCCAGCCCCGTAAGTGTCATGCCGACAAACAACAACAATCCTGCGCTGAGCAGCATGCCTTCCCAGGTCAGGGACAAGCCGGTGAACGGCAACAGGATCATGAATACAACCGACTGCAGCAGCGCGATGGTTGTACCAGCGAGCAGCTTGCTCCAGACGATGGCTGCCCGTGGTGCGGGCGAAGTGAGCACACCCTGCATAAAACCGGTTTTACGGTCCTCAATCACGGATATTGTGGAAAATATGGACGCAAACAGTGCGATCAGCAAAATGATACCGGGAAAGAGAAACGCGCCGTATTCCGCGCCGCCAGCATCCACGCTGTGCCGGAAACCCGCACTGAGAAAAATCCAGATGATGAAGGGTTGGCCGACGGCTCCGATAACACGGCTGCGCCTGCGGATGAAATGT
>JAGTUW010000365.1 GCA_018224345.1 Bacteroidota bacterium | reverse complement strand
GATTTTCTGTGACGTTCTCAGCGCAGAAGCAGAAGGCGGTGATGGACGGTGTGCCCACCCTGCTCCAGGCGATAGAGATAGATGCCCGGGGACAGGGCCGTCGCATCGAAGCGCACTGTCATGGCGCTGTTGCCGGTGAGGAAGCCGTCGTAAATGCCGGCCACCTTCTGTCCGAGCATGTTGTAGAGACCGAGTCGCACTGCAGCGTCACTCCCTGCCCGGAAGCGCACGGCTATTGTTCCTGCCTCGGACGGCGGTACCGGGTTGGGCCAGGATGATTCTATGGCGAGTCCTGCTGCGTCTGCCGACAGGTTCCATGCGACATGCAGTGTGGGTGACAGGGACTGCCGGCCATCGGTATCGAGCTGGCGGAGGCGATAGAGCCATACACCTTCGGTCGGGGGACGATCGGCATACTCATACGCGTGGGATGCATGTGTTTCGCCCAAGCCTTCCACGAAGCCGAGCGACCGCCATGCGCTGGTCGCTTCGGTCCGCCGTTCAACGATAAAGCCACGATTGTTTGTTTCACGTGCGGTTTCCCAGCGTAGAATGACGGCATCCGGATATGCTTCCGCCGAGAGCGAACGATATTCCACAGGCAGCGGGGAGTTGCCGTCGCCGATGGCGAAGGGCGAGAATGCAGTGACTCCAGTGACGCTCCGCTGATAGGGTGGGGGTCCCATCGCGGTGCCCGGAGTCTGCAGCGGATCCCAATCGTTTCCGTCATATCGGGCGATATAGCAATTCGTGGCATCGAAGGACTGAAGTTCATCGGCTGGATTCCAGAAGAAGGTCAACGTCGTATTGCTGCTGCCCGCGACGTCTTCCGAGATATCCCATGTTTTTCCGACGACATGCTGAAGCAGCGGTGTACCGGAGGTGCCGTCGGTGAGTACTTCATCACGAACGCCGACGCTGAACACATCAGCCACGCCGGTGTTGTTGATCTGCAGAGGAGTGTAGCTGCCTGCGCTGTGGCCGACGGGGAAGAGTATCGTACCGGTGCGCGCGCCACTGCCTATATTCGCCTGCCGCAGTCTGCCATTTCCGTCGGTCACGATAAAGGCCGAACTGCTGGCGGAGGCGATTTCCGCAGTGGCCGTGATGTTGAGGTCCGCGTTACCGAGTGAAATCGTACCGTCGGTCATGGTAAGGCGGGAAGTGATTTCCAGATTGCCCCCGAGTGTGAGTCCGAGAGAATTATCAAGTGTGAGTACGGAAAGCGACATGGCCGGGACCTGTGCGGGGGGCATGGCACCGGGTCCGATCGTAACGGTGTCACCTGTGCCAGGCGTCGCGCAGGGGCTGTCCCAGTTTCCCACCGTGGACCAATCCTGATCGACAGCAGCCATCCACTGAAACGATGTCGGGTTGGCGGGATTGACAGTCACGGTGATGGTGTTGGACACGGTCATGCAGGCGGCATTGGAGATTTCCACCGAGTAGCTTCCAGACAGAGTGGCGGTAAAACTTGAGCCACTCGTGCCGAAGATTACCGTTCCATTGCGATACCAGACATAGGAAAGTCCAGCGCCACCGGGAGCATCGAGTTGTACGCTCAGGCCTTCGCAGAATGTGGTGGCACCGGCTGCTGTCAATGTCGACGGTGGTGAAGCATAAATGGAGAGATCCGCGCCGTTGTCGCTACCGATGACCACGGGGTCTGACGCCACGAC
The DNA here is from genome assembly GCA_018224345.1 of Bacteroidota bacterium. Taxonomy (GTDB): domain Bacteria; phylum Bacteroidota; class Ignavibacteria; order SZUA-365; family SZUA-365; genus SZUA-365. The sequence continues at coordinate 1,645 of JAGTUW010000365.1, read as the reverse complement.
ACGGATGCGATAGGCCGTGCCCACGGTGGCCGCCGCAGGAATGGTCGCATTGATCTGTCCTGACGATGTCCCGCTCAGTGAACCGATGGAGGTCGGAGTACCGAAAGAACCGAGTTCGTCTGACAACTCGGCGGTAAAGACATTGCTGCTGCCGAAAGAACCAGTCACAGTGAAGGAAATCTGCACAGCATCGCCACGGCAGAAGTCAGTCTGCGTGATCGCCGAGGTGCTGATCGACGCATCGACGACGGTGATCGTTCCCTTCATTCCGCTCGAGGCGTGGGGACTGCACACATAGTAATAGGTGCCGACGCTGCCGATCACAAGAATACCGCCGCCGAAGGGCAGGGAAAAGCCGCCTGTTTTCGGCGTATTGCCATTGCTGTTATAGGTCGACTGCTCGACCTCGATGACATTGTGCATCGAGGCGAGGGAGAAATCCACGGTGTCACCGAGATTGATGGTCAGTGCAGCAGGGGAGAAGTTCAGGCCTGAATCGGTTACCGTGTGCGTAACCGCGTATGTCGTGACGGTGCTGACCAGCAGCGCTATGAACAGGATGTAGAAAAACCGCATATATATTCCTCATGAACGAATGAATGGGATGGCCTATACGGAGGGAAAGAGACAGGAATGCGAAATCGCAGAACGATAACAGTCAACTTTCATTTTTCCTTTGATCCGTGTAGACCGATGACGAAACGCGCCGGGTCGGACCCGGGAAGGTGCTTTGTCGTGTTTGCATATTCAGGGAGATGAGCATCTCCCGTGTCATCCCGAAAAATTTTTGTGATCGGGGATGGTGCTTTTGGAGAAATATTCGTATACTGCTTGCGAATAAAAGAAATATTTTCCGAAATAGCAATGCATTTGTTTTCCCCCATACCGGGAAGAGCGTTGTTGGATGTGTTTGCCATTACCATAAACCGGAGGATTAAAATGTACCGCTACCCTATCGCCCTGGTTGCCGTGTTCCTGCTTTTTGCAGCCTGCAACGACCAGCCATCCGGTCCTCATCCCGATGACGCAGCCGAACGGTCCGCCGCGCTGGTCAAAGGGGAAGCCGGAGACATAGACCTGCGGGATCGTCACATCGTCGTGTTCAGAGACGATGTCGGCAATCCCGACATTCTCATCGACCAAATGACCCGAGGTAACGAAAGCAATGTGCATTTCCGCTACCGCCATGCGATCAAAGGCTTCTGTGCCACTCTTCCCGAACAGGCAATCGAAGCCATCGCGCGTAATCCGAATGTTGACTATATCGAAGCAGATGCCCCGATGTCGATATTCTGGACGAAGCAGGAATCGATACACATCAGTTGGGGGCTCGACCGTATCGATCAGCGCGATCTGCCGCTCAACAACATTTACTGGTACGATGCCAACGGCAGCGATGTGACCGCCTATATCATCGATACCGGTATACGCTACACACACGACGACTTCAACAGTCGCGCGAGTTACGGATTTGACGCATTCGGCGGCAATGGCAGTGACGGTAACGGACACGGGACGCATGTGGCCGGAACGGTCGGCGGCACCTTCTGGGGCGTGGCCAAGAACGTCAATCTCGTTTCCGTACGCGTGCTGGACAACAATGGAGGTGGCACGATTTCCACAGTTGTCGCCGGCGTGGATTACG
>JAGTUW010000364.1 GCA_018224345.1 Bacteroidota bacterium | reverse complement strand
TGTCGGTTCCCTATGATGTCGGCTGCGAGTTGCGGTCCGACGCGGCGCTGTCACGCAGAGATATCCGTGGCTTCGTGCGCGGTGAAGACGGCATCTATCGCAGCGACGATTTCGAGACGAGCGACAAGCGCATCTACCTGTTTATCGATGCGGGGCTGTCGAGTATACATGTCAAACGCTCCCGTCTCGAGGCCGATACAGATTTCTGATGAAAGCCGGAGGGGGGATGGGGAATGATGAATGATGAATACGGGAAGCGGAGAGTGGCTGTCACCCGATACAATGAGAAATGACAGACCCGCTCTCCGCTTTCCGTTTTCATGCACTATTACCAGACGACGAGACCGGAGCGGGCGACGGGCGCTCCGTGGGTGTCGACGGCGATGAGTTGATACTGCCCGGCCGCGAGTAGACGCGTGCCGTGCATCTCTACAAGAGCGGTGTCAATCGGAGAGATGGATGGAGTTCCCTGTGTCCGCTGTGAACCCTGTGGTGACATTCCAGGAACGATCATTCCTGGTTGAACCTGCCCCCGTCGGACTTCATGACCTTGTACAGGCAGAAAGAAAGCAGCGAGATGGCGAGTCCCCATCCAAAGATCATGAAAATAATTCCACTGGTTTCCATACCGTCTCCAGTCCGTGACTATGGATGTTGTTCTTCGTTGGCGCGGCACGACATATCGGTGAAATCAGTCGAGAGAAAGCGCGTAACGCGCAAGTGCTTCGAGTTCTTCGGGAGAAAGATAATCAAAGCGTGGCATCATTCCGACATAATCCTCTGCCTGTGCGCTGAGGCGCTCATCCTCTTTTATCATTGCATCGGGATTCTTGAGATACTCAATCAATCTCGATACATCGTAATGGCGCGAAAGATCTTCCAATGCCGGCCCCATGCGCGTACCTTCCGCCTGCTTACCGTGACAGGTGATGCAGCCCCGGTCGGTGAAGGCGCGCCTGCCCTCGGCGAGAACCGGATCATCTGTCTTCTGTTCACTCTGTCCACAGCCGGCGAGCAGGAGCAGCGAGAGGAGTACTGTACTTCTGATAATCATTCCTGTCCTTTCACAGCGATACAACTGATTTCGACCAGACCGTCTTTCGGAAGCCGGGCAACCTCGATCGCTGCCCTGCTGGGAGGGACATCGGTAAAGTACTGTGCATAGACTTCATTTACCGCGACGAAATCGTTCATGTCTTTGAGAAAGACCGTACATGCGGTCACGTCATTGACCGTGGCGCCGGCGGCTTCAAGAACCGCGACGAGATTTTTCAATGCCCTGTCGGTCTGCGCACGCACACCGCCGTCGACGAAACTGCCGCTTTCGGGATCCATGCCCAGTTGCCCGGAGACGAACACCATGTTGCCGGCGACAATCGCCTGGCTGTAGGGTCCGAGAGCTGCGGGTGCCTTGTCGGTTTTGACTGCTTCGCGATGATGACTCATGATAACACTCCTTCGGTTGATATATACGTCAAAAAAATGGAAGGGCGCTCGCCTGATCGTCGGTGTCGCCCGTCTGAACACGCACAAGCATGGTCAGCACCTCACGCACCGCACCGAAGCCACCGCGGTACCGCGATACATAATGTGCCGCCATTTTCGCGGTCACATGACCGTTGGAAGGAGTGCTTGCAAAGCCGACGAGCTTGAGAACGGTGAGATCGAGCACACCATCGCCCATGAAGGCGATCTCTTCGTCCTTGAGTTGATACAGATTCTTGAAATCAGTATAGGCGCCCGCTTTATCGAAGGAGCCGTGATAAATATCCGTTATTGCGAGTTCTCGTGCCCGGGAAAGCACCACTGCATTTGCCTGTGTCGTGAGAATTCCGACACGCACACCGATTCGCTGCACGGATCGTATGCTGTCGGCATCCATCATGTTGATGACACGGTCTTCGATGCCAGAGGCCGCGATCGATTCGGTTGCCGTCAGCACACCGTCGACATCGAGAAGAAAGGCCTTGATACGCGAGAGACGGCGGACCAACTGGGGATTGAGTTCCTTGACGGAGGGGATGGTCATATAATTTCATTCCGGTGCATCGTTTCACGAAATACATGATCGATGGCACACACTTGTTTCAACAATGATTCGAGCATGGGGAGTGGGAGTTGACTGCCGGCATCGCTGAGCGCATTGGCCGGATCTGGATGCGTTTCGACAAAGAGGGCGTCGATTCCAACGGCTGCGGCAGCGCGCGCGAGCGGTGCGATGAATTCCGGTCTGCCGTCGGATGAGCCTCCGCGGCTGGGGATTTGCACAGAATGTGTTGCATCCATGACGACCGGGTAGCCGGTCTCGCGCATGATCTGTAATCCGCGCATGTCCACCACAAGATTATGATAACCGAAACTGCTGCCGCGTTCGCAGAGCAGTATATTCCGGTTACCCGTGGAGGCAACCTTCTCGGCAACGTGCTGCATGTCTTCGGGCGCGAGAAACTGTCCTTTCTTGATATTGACTGCCTTGCCGGTGGCTCCGGCGGCCAGCAACAGGTCGGTTTGCCTGCAGAGAAACGCCGGGATCTGCAGCATGTCAACCACTTGTGAGGCGGCTGCCACATCATCTTCGGTATGTACGTCAGTGACGACAGGGATACCGAAGTCACGTCGCACTTCAGCGAGAATCGCCAGCGCCGCGTCGCGTCCGATGCCGCTGAACCCGGTAATGCTGGTCCGGTTGGCTTTCACGAATGACGACTTGAACAGCAAGGGGATTCCGATGCGCCGGGCAACATCGCGGATGAATTCCGCGCTACGCAGTATCATGTCACGGTTTTCGATGACACAGGGACCAGCGATCAGGGCCAGCGGAGCGTCTACACCGATAGTCAGATCTCCTATATGCACACGTTGTGTCATATTGTATCTCCGCTGATTCCGGCTTCCAGTCGTGC
>JAGTUW010000363.1 GCA_018224345.1 Bacteroidota bacterium | reverse complement strand
TTCTCGTAAATTTTGAAATCCTGCTTCGCCATGTTGTAGGCGGGATTTCCGTCACAACCGACCGAGAAATACAGCTCGATCGTCGGCCAGTTGGCCGTGACGCGCTTGAAATTCAGATTAGGTTGGGCCTGTGTGACCACGGTGGTTGCGGTACACAACAGAACCATAAGTGCGATAAAGCGGAGGATCGTCAGATAGTAACGCTCAGAGCGCATGATCGACTCCTTGAAAATATGAGAAAGGTAAAAAGGTAATTCTGATATTAGTATTATCAGCTCGTTATATCTTATAATATAGCAAATGGTTATTCAATTGCTTTTACATGTGCATCGACTAAAGAAACCCTTACCGTGAAAATAAGTTACAGGATTTTCTCAAGAAATCCATAAATATTTTTTGATTTTCTGTTCCTCTGCACATCCATCGGCGATATTGATCCGATTCTACGCTTCGCAGTGACTGACCTTTGACATCCTCTTCCGACCCTGAGAACCAGGATCGGGCTGGAGACGGAGGAGAGTACCCACCAGACGTGGCGCACAAAAAAACTCCCTCCGAAAGGGAGGGAGTTTGTAACAGGATGTGAATCGTGATTACTTGGAAACGACCATCTTCTTCATTTCATGGAAATTTGGCGTTTCCATTCGGTAGAAGTAGATCCCGCTCGGAAGTTGTCTGGAATTGAAGACGACAGCGTGAGTACCGGCAAGCCGGTATTCATCAACGAGCACCTCGAGTTCCCGGCCAAGAACATCAAAAACAGAGATTCTGACCTGCTGATCGGTCGGTATCGTGTATACGATGGTGGTGACCGGATTGAACGGGTTCGGTTTGTTGAAAATACTGTAGTCTGGAGAGGCAGTCAATGGACGCAAACAGTCGCCGCTGACCCAAATCAAGCCATCTTCGACACGTGGGAAGATAGACCCGTCATTAATACGGATTTTGGCTTCCACCTCCTCCACTGCCGGCCAGAGAAGGTCCGTACTGGTAATGCTGAGCTCATTCGGAGCAAGTCCGTACACGGCGCGGAATTTCAGCCAGACAAGCGGCGGGATGACGCCACCGGTCGGGATCACCGGGTAGGCCAGAGGTGTGCCGCTCTCGATGGTGAAAAACAATCTGTCATTTGTGGGATTCGACGACTGACTGACAATATCCCATTCCGCTGTCAGACTGTTGACCTTGACTATCTCGACGAACTCGACGACATCCTCAGGCATTCTGTTCCTGTTGGGGTCGAGGTTGTAATCAATCTCGATTTCGAACTTCTTGATGTCCTTGTCCGTCGGATCATCGATGAAAACCGGTACCATGATGATCTGACCGGTATACCCCACATTGTTCCTTGAAATGGATAGTGCAGCGGTATTTGGTAATGCCGGGATAAAGACAGTACAGGTCGTCGTCGGTCTGTCCGGAACATTTTCCGAAGTCACCTCTGTTGTGAACTGCACATCGGAACCAAAATCGGTCCTCTTGACAGGTATCAATACCCATTCGAGACACACTGTGTCGTTTGGACTGAGATCACGCGGGAAGTTCTTTATCAACGTCTCACCATCAGCCAGCAACATCCTCGGAGGTATGGATAAGGTTGCCTGTACATTTCTGGCGACACCGCCTCCGTCATTAACGGCACAGACACGGTAGAATACATTTGGTGGAGAGTAACCGCCCGTACGTGGATCGAAGCGCACACTGTCGGGCGGGACAATCTCGCACCAGATATCCAGGCTCGGCGCATCCAGTTTCTGAACATAGATTTCCAGCACGCACTCGACCGGTTCGGCGTTCAGTGCTTCCACGCGAAACACAATGCGAACCGTGCGTCCTATGGCAATTGGTTCAGCCTGCATTGGCCAGGTAAAGACAAAACTGCTCGAAACCCCGAGTGTATCGGTACCGTCAGGGGAAACCAGATCCTTGAACTGAACAGCAGGAAAACCAGGTACAGGAACGATATTCGGGGCCTGGATAATGACTGTGGCCTTCACGGAATCGGCATAATCGCTGCCGACATTATCTACTGTGAAGAAGACGTCAAAAGGACTATTGAGATACAATCCAGCATCGGAATCGGCAAAAATTGTGTCGGGTCCTGTACAGGCCACATTGAAAATCGCTTTCCGTACACTGTCGATGATGACGGAATCAGCGCAGAACGCCTGGTTGTTGAAGACATCATAGACACGGACGCCGATAGTGAGTGTCTCCCGTTCAAATAATCTTGTCGGGGACAGACTCCAACTCACATTCGCTGTTCCATTCGGATCCAGATCACCGATCGGCTTGTCATCCACTTCACCCAGAGCAAGTTGAATACCTGCAGGGAGAATAACCTTGGCTCGCACATCCTTGCCGACTGCAGTGCCAATATTACGGATATTGACGTTGAAATCGAAGGGATCGGGATTGTACTCATGATCAATGAAAATCACGGAATCCGGGACAATATCACAAACAACCTCATATTCCGCTTGTTTGGCGGCAGGAATGAAGATATCCACGCAACAGGTATCGATGTATATTTTTCGTTTGTATCCACCGATCCCTCGAACCTGGAAACAGAGTGTCACTGTCGTATCATTATTACGGCGACTCGGAACCAGTTGGAAAAAGACGGATTCCGTTTCACCGGGAGAAAGCAGTTCAAGATATTTTTCCGGTGTGTCCTGGGGGAAAGGACTGACTCCACGGGTTCCGATAAAACTGACCCAGGTCGAATCAGAGTACCCCTCAGGTAATCCGTTATTTCCAACATCAACCTTTATCGTGAACGGATTCGGTGAATAATCATTGATGTTATCGTCGAACACGATCTCATCGAATTCCGGAGTGCAGAATGTAGCGTACACAGGAATATGCTCACGCTGGACCCAGACCTCGGTTTCAGCCTCATCGGAATATGCATTGGAAGAAGTGGCCAGCACTCCGAGCGTCAACGTCTGATCGACATCCGCTGCGTCGGCGAGAATAAGTTCGAAGGTCACTGATGCGGATTCGCCGAACATCAGCGAATCACCACCAGTTGCCGGATTTATCACTGTCTGTCGCGGATTCTTCCCTTCACCGATATTGAATCTCGGATCCGCCAGAAGATTCACTTCCAAATCTCTCGCGACTGCGGTGTCTTCAGGACTGATATTCTCCACAGTAATCGTCACCGTAATGCGATTGGGGACATAATCATAGTTCTGGAAAAACAACTCATCCTCGGATACCTCAATCCGGCACTCGATGACCGGAATGGCGAGCGCATTCTCGCCGACTTCGCCCGCACCCTGTGCAAAACTCTGTGCCTTGAAGAGAAATACGAGAAGGATAATAAAGCAAGCAAGTATTCTGGTTCTCATAGTACAGCTTCCACTCGTTGTATGCATAGTCATAACTCCGTGCCATCAAAATTCATCAGGGGGCGGATGCTGAACGTGCATCCGCACCCCTGATCGCATCATGTCCTCGGGGGTGCATCGTTTACTTCGAGAGCACCATGCGTTTGCTTTCGACAAAGTCACCGGCTTCGAGACGGTAGAGATACACACCACTCGGGAGATTCCCGGCATTGAGTATGTACTGATACTGTCCGGCCGTCTTGTGACCTTCCTCGAGCGTACGCACCTTCCGGCCCAATGCGTCGTGCAGCGTCAGATGGTAGTCCGTCTCCGTACCCAACTCATACCGGATTACCGTCGCAGGATTGAACGGGTTCGGCGTGTTCTGCTCCAACCGCGTCGATGAACTCAGCGGAAGAATACAGTCACCCGAGACCGTCACCATACCCGGCGTCATCGCAAGCGTGATCTCGCCGCCCTGATCGTCGCGCACAGAGTTCATCGAACTGACCAGGAAGCGACCACCTTCGGACGTGACCACCTCGTCGAGAAACTCCAGCGCCGACTGCAGAACGTAATCGACCGCGTTGATGTCCTCGCGATTGTGCACCACTTCGAAGCGCAGCATCGTCAGCGCGCCCGTCCGGCTCGTCGACAGCGGTGAACCCGTCGTGAAGTCCTCGATGCGCAAGAGATTCGGTTCGGGTGAACCAGCCTCACTGTACACCGTCGCCTTCACACCGTTCCAGCCGCGGCCCGTCAGCGTATTGGCCGACGTTGCATCGACAAAACGTACCAGCATCGGATCGAAGCGGATCGTCAGCTTGTAGGCAAACACGTCACGGCCCAGGGTCTCGCCGACCAATACCGGCACCGTCACCTTCTGCCCGTAACTGCCCACCACGTCATTCGGCATCGCTACCTGTACAAGACGCGGCGCCTCGGCAAGCGTCACTTCCAGCTGACATTTCTCCGGTGCCGCGTTCTCGGCAGTTATCAGAACTTCGAACGTGCGATCGACCGGCACGCCAACCGCGATCGGGCGCACCTTCCAGCTCACCGACGACTGACCCTGCACGGGGATGTCCGCCGGATCTACCGACTTGATCGCCCGCTCGCCTTCCTCGAGAGTAAAGTCCTCCGGAAGAAGAAGCGTCGCGCGCACCCGGTTCGCCTGGGCGTCTCCGGCATAGTTGCCGATATCGGCCGTCACCGTGAAGACCGTGTAGTCGCCAATTGTGCTCGGCTCACCTTCGTAATCTCCACGACTCTCGTCCCAGGAAATCGTCAGATCATCCGCACCGGTCACACTCGTGCGCAAAGCACATTC
>JAGTUW010000362.1 GCA_018224345.1 Bacteroidota bacterium | reverse complement strand
GTAATGCAATTTGCCGGGTATCGCGGGATGCGTACGGCCTTCGGGATCCGGGTCCGGTGCGTTTCGGATGATCCGTTTGTTGGTGATGGATGGTCGGTTCGCGAACCGCCCCTACAATTCGTAATTGGATTTGTCGGGGTATCGGTGATTACGTACGGATCGGCGGGATTCGCCCGGACATAACACGGAATGCAATTGGTTGGGTATCGTGGACAGACCGGAAGCCGGATCTGCGTACTGGACAAACAGTGCAGAACGAAAGAAGCCGACACCAGGTGCCGGCTTCTTTCGTCTTAACTTTCAGAGCTGCCATGAAACAACTCCATTGCCATTCTACAAAACACCCAGAACAAAAGCAATAGTACCCATGGCAGATTCAGCAATTTTTTTTTATCCATGCCGGGGCCGAACGCACGCTTGCCGAGGCAGTGGACAAAACCAGATTCGAGGTGGAAATCGTCCATCCCGGAGAAGCCAGGCATCGGATTCCGGAAGCGGAACAGGCGGGCATACGCTCCGGCCCGGTACCGCGCCTCCCCTGCGGTACCGGGATGCGCGGACAATACGTGACAAGCACCGGCATTCCATCGAAATCGTCATTTACTATTTCATGCCAGGTCAGTATCCGAAGCGGATAGGCTCTGGCCTTATCATTGCGTACCAAACCCAATAACACATCACTGTCATCGAGAAACGTGACCTCGCTGGCGGGAATATACTTCGGGTTGTCGATGGAGGGAATTCCGTCCCGGGGCGGACCTCCCGAAATCATTTTCTCCGGGGGAATCGTTGCATTCGATACGTCAAAGCCGTTCTTCGTCTGTGCACAGGACCATGAGGGACAGGTCATAAACAGAACGAGTACTACAGACAATACTCTCAACATAGATTTTCTCCGTTTGATTTTTGTTGCATGTTCGCTGCCATTCCACAGCTTCATAGCTGAGACGAACTATTCCCGGATTGTTGCCGGAACCATGTGTGTGCTACCGACGATGTCTCTGCAGGGACTCCGAAGACGAACATCCGCACATCCCCTTACTGTCCGAGATGCGATTGTGCCGGAATTTTTCCGAGAAATCCGAGAAATCCGGAAATATATAGAATGCTCCTTCGGGACATCTGACTTTTACCCCTGCATGCTGGAGTTTTTCCGTGAGCATCTTACCGAGAGCTTTCAATATTTTCCGTTGGCCGATGAGATACGTTTCAATTATATCATTGTACTGAAATGCGGCGATGGCGGCATGCTGTATTGGGCTGCTTGTCGAAGTGAACGTCTCACTCGCTACGGTGGCCATCCCCTTGAGGAGCCATCGTAAATTTTCGGGGAAGACGAAAAGTCCCAGTCTCCATCCACCCGCACCGCACCATTTGCTCAATCCGCCACTGAAAATCGTGCCCTCGGGATAGAATTCAACGATACTTTTGTGCGTGCCGTCATGGTGCAGTTTTCCGTATATCTCATCGGAGAGCAGGACAACACCATGTTTCCTTGCGACGGTGGCAAGATCTTTCAACTGTTCGATAGAATACGTTCTGCCTGTCGGATTCGATGGGTAATTTATAATCATCAGCCGGGCTCTGTCCGGATCCTTGAAGCAGATTCGTTCCAACTCATCGGCCTGTATCAACCAGTTGTCTTCATAGCGTGTTTTGATCCAGTGAATATTTCTCCCGAGAATTTTTGCCTGGGGTGCATAGGAAACCCACGAAGGTGCCGGGATGATCAAATCGCCATGATACACCAGAAGAGTATTCTGAAACCGGTTTGCGTCCACTCCGGTACTGCCCCGGGGAAACCCGGACCGTCGAATCACCCGATTTCTTCTGGATGCATGAATTTCCTTCTGACATACACCTGGATGATCGTTCCGGTATCTGCCTTGATCTCGCGCAACATTGTAATCACTGACAGTACAGATTTTCATTGAAAGTGCCAAATGCGTCCCCGCGAACAAGTCCCGTGATTTCCTCCCTGCCCCGCCGAAGCGTAGAGAAAGCGGGGTGGTGCAATTGATTCCCCTCATTCCCCTCATTTCCCTCATTTCCCTACTTTATACTCTTAACTCTTACTCTTAACTTCCAACTCCTGACATCCGACTTCCTTTCATTTCTCCCCCATAAACCGTAATTTCTCCAAAACGCTTGATGTGCGTACACAATTTTGCTCATCCAAGACAGGTTCCCCGTGGTCAATCGCCTGAAAGGACTTCTCCCTGTCCTCCTTCTCGCCTGTCTGTGGCAGCACGCCGCAGCACAATCCCCGAATATGACGCAGGACAAGGGTCCGCCACTCGACCGCCCGGCAGTCGGCGTGACCGGCGGCATGATCATGAATATGCATACCGCGAGCTTCTCGCGCCTCCCGGGTATCCCGAGCTGCTGTACGGGCTATGACGGTGGCGAAGGAACAGGACTCGGCTTCGGCATCGCCTCCCGCTTTGTCATCGACGAAACATGGACGCTGCATCTGCTGCTGCGCCATGCGGACTTCTCTGCCACACTCGGCGCGGAAGAGGATATCGGTCCGGTACTGACGCCGCGTGGACCGGAAATGGCGACGGTGGAACATCACCTGGCATCGACGACAACGGCGCTGGACTTCCGGCCTACAATCGGGTTTCGTCCCATCCCCGGAAATACGCTCACGCTGTTTACCGGTCCGCATCTCGCGTTCCTTCTCTCGAACGACGTGACACAACGTGAGGAACTGCTGCGTCCCGAAGACGTCACTTTCGATGACCTCGAACGCGCACGCAATCAATATGAAGGCGAGCTCCCCGAAGCAGCGTCACTGTATGTGGCGTTCTCGGCGGGACTGCGCTACGGCATACAGCTCGGAACACGCTGGTCGCTGTGGCCGGAAGCTGGTATCCGCCTGGCGGCATCGTCGCTGACCAGCGGCGTGGACTGGCTGCCGCATGGCCTCGAAGGATCGCTGGCCCTGCTCTATCACATCCCGAAACACGTACCACCTCCCCCTCCGCCCCCACCGCCGCCGCCGCCACCCCCGCCAGCGCTGGAAAGCGACCTGCGCGTGCTGGCGAAAGCGCCGGACGGAACATTGAGTGAGGATGCGCGGGTAATCGTGGAAGAACTGACACGCAGCGAACTCTTTCCCCTGCTTCCCTATGTGTTCTTCCCGCAGGAAAGCGCCGCGCTCGAAGAAAGCAGCATGCATCTGCTCAGCCCGCAGGAAACAGCAGCCTTCGATGAACGTACGCTGCCCAACAATACACTGGCGATTTATGCGGAAATGCTCAATGTGGTCGGCTCCCGCATGCAGAAATACCCGCAGGCACAACTGACACTTACCGGCTGCAACAACAATACCGACGGCGAACGCAACAACCGCGCGCTGTCACAACAACGCGCCGAAGCCGTGCGCGACTACCTGGTGTCGGTATGGAATATACAACCCGACCGCATCCGCGTCACCGCACGCAATCTTCCGCAGGAAGCCCCGATGGTGACGTCGATAGAAGGACAGGAAGAAGCACGTCGCGTGGAGATTTCTTCCGATGCCTGGCAGGTGCTCGCACCGGTACGCTGGCAATCGGTGGAACGAAGCGTCTCCACACCGACCATTGTGCTGCGTCCGGAAGTCACCGCCGAAGCGGGCGTGCGTCACTGGAGTATCCGTGTCACACAGGGTGAAACCGTGTATGCGTCCTTCGAAGGAACGGACATGCCGGAAGAAACCGACTGGCAACTCGATACGACCCGTCTCCCGGAAGCCGGCCGCGATGTGAACGTGGTCTTGCGTCTTGAAGACAATACCGGACGCGGCAGCACCGCGCGTGTGAACCTTCCGTTCGAAACGGAGACACGCACGACGGAAGTGGTCGAACAACTCGGCAACCGCCGCATCGACCGCTTCAGTCTGATTCTCTTTGATTTCAAAAGCAGCGATATCGGCCCGGACAACAGACGTATTCTCGATATCGTGCGCGAGGCCATCTCCCCGGATTCACGGGTGACGATTTATGGCTTCGCCGACCGTACGGGCTCACCGGAAATAAACAGAAAACTCGCCCTCGACCGCTGCGAATCCGTGCGCCGGGCTCTGGGCACGACACTCCGCAATATCGATGTACAACTCGAAGCCGTCGGCAGTGACCGGTTGCTGTTCGACAACGATCTTCCCGAAGGGCGCAACTATTGCCGCACCGTACAGATAGTAGTCGAAACCGGACTGGACTGAGAAAGAAACCGATACGCACAGCTTCAGGAGCGATACCATGCACAGATCGATACAGCTTTTCGTACTGCTTGCTCTCACACTCTCCGCCCCGCTCCACGCACAGTTGACCTTCAATGTGCTCGGCGCGGATGGCCGCAACTACCCCGATATCGCTGTCACGTTCGAAGCCTTCGACGGCTCGAACAAATCCATACGTGAATTCAGTCCGAATGATTTCACCATCGTGGAAAACGGTGTCGTGCGTCCGGTAAAATCCATTTCCTGTCCCCCCCCCGTCACCCCGCCGGTTTCCGTCACGTTGACTTTCGATATCAGTTTCAGCATGACCATTGACCAGCGACTACAGAACATGAAGAACGCCTCGACGGAACTGGTCAACGACCTGTCCTATCCCCCGGCAGGCAGTGTCATCACTACCTTCGGCGACAACACGACTATCGAACTTCCGTATTCGAACAACAAAACGAATATTCTCAATACGATCGCCGGACTGACCGCTTCCGGCGGCGGCACGGATTTCATCGGTGCCTTTCTCAATCCGGGCAGCGGCGCCATCGACGCGACAAAGAACCGGCCGGGTACGCGCTATATCATTTTCATGACTGACGCCTTCGAGAATCTCACAGCCGCGCAGGAGCAGTCCATTATCACGGCGGCACGTGCGGCCAACATCCGGATTTTCACCGTCAGCATTTCTCCGAACACCATCAATTTCAATCTCCGGCGCATCGCACAGCAGACCGGTGGCCGTTGGTTCGAGAATGTCACGACGATAGCGAGCGCACGTGCGATATTCAAGGAAATCGGCGACCAGATTTTCGAATATCTTCCCTGCACCCTTGTCTATGAGACAGATGGCTGCGATACCGAGCGCAATATAGCAGTGACATTGAGAAAGGTCGGCCGTACGGCCACGCGCAACACCAGCGTGAGCGTGCCCATCGCCGACCTGGCCTGGCTGGACGTCAGCGCACCGCTGCTGGATTATGGCACCGTGGCAGGCGGACAGACGCGAAATGAGAACGTGACGATCACATCGCGCGGTATTGTCATCAATGTGGCAAGTATCACCACAACGGAAAGCGCCTTCCGCATTCTCGATTACGGTGGCAGCGCTCCGCCGTTTACGCTGAATCCCGGACAGTCGCGCGTTCTGCGCATACAGTTCCGGCCGATCAACACCGACCGCATCGTCTCTCCGCTGCGCATTGTCAGCGACGCACCCTGCCAGGAAAGTATCGTGCTCTCGGGCGGCGTGCATGATCCGGCACCGCTGAAACTGATCGCTCCCGATGGTGGAGAGGAAATGTATTCGGGAACGACCTTCCGCTGGGATTGGGCGGGCATCAGCCAGACACAGGCCGCGGAGCTCGAATACAGCACGAACTCCGGCTCCACCTGGGCTTCTGTCACGAACAACGCCTATAATTTCTCCTACAACTGGCGCGTCCCTCCCACTCCGAGCGAAGAATGTCTCGGTCTGGTACTCACGAAGGAGGAACGCATCGCTTCACTCGACGCGCAGTGGGATCAGCAACAACCAGCCGCTGTCAATGCCATCGCCGTCGCGTCGAGCGGGACGCTGACCGCGGCTGCGCTGGCCAACGGCCAGGTGAAAGTGTTCTATCCGAGAGACGAAGCCTTCGTCACCCTTATTGACGCTCACAACGGCAGTGCGAATACCGTGGCCTTCTCCCCAAGCATGCGCTGGCTGGCCACGGGCGGCAGTGATGCGCGTGTACGCATCTGGGATATGCGCAACGGTCAACTGGCTCAGGAACTGACCGGCGCAAGCGGTGCGGTGCATACCGTGCGCTTCTCGCCCGACGGCAACTATCTCGTCATCGGCAGCGCGGGGAATATCATGCTCTGGAGGGTGTTCGACTGGACGCGCGCATGGACACACAGCAACGACACAAGAAATGACGGCGCCCTGGCTGTGAGTCCCAACACCGATTTCATCGCATCCGGCGGCGGCAATGCCATATCCATACTCGACTTCACCACAGGCACCCGCCTCCGCCGCCTGACCGGACATACCGGCGCGATTCGCTCGCTCGATATTTCCAATGACGGCTATATCATAGCGTCGGGCAGTGAGGACAGAAATGTGCGGCTGTGGAATACTCTGACATGGGAACATATACGGACACTCGGCGGACACAACGGCGCTGTGCGTTCGGTGGAATTATCGAATGCCGCCGGACGCGTGCTTTCAGCTGCCACGGACAATACCGTGCGCATCTGGGACGGGCGTAATGGTGCGCTGCTGCATACACTCAGCGGGCATGCAGGCAATGTAAACGGCGCCGCATTCGACAGACGGACACGCTTCGTCATCTCCGGCAGTACTGATCGTCGCGTGCGCGTCTGGGGCTATGTCCCGCCGGTCGCCGACAAGAGTGACGACCTGTGGACCATCATTCAGACGCTGACGGATCTGCAGGGCGATCCGCCGCAGTTCCGTGTTCTGCAATGTCCTGACACCTGGAGCGACGGAACAGCAATCTTCATCAATACCGGCAACCAGGTAGTGAACATCCTGGGCGCCAGGATCACCGGGGCGGACAGCACGGTGTTTTCCTTCCGTGACGGCTTCACTATTCCGCCGGACATCCTCATGCAGCCGGAGGATACGCTGGGCATTCCCCTGCGCTTTTTCCCGTCACGGAACGGTGTCTTCGACGCCGTGCTGGAACTGGAAACCGATATTCCCGGGAGTCCTCTGGTCACCGTACTCCTCGCAGGTGCAAAGGACACGGTCCGTAGCAGCGTCTTTCCCGACACGCTCGATGCGGGCGAACTCTATGACTGCATCCTTCCTGTCGCGCTGACCTTTCATGTTGCCAACGATGGCGTGGTGAATGTCGTCATCGATTCCGCCGACACCGATATTCCCGGTGTTGTTTCCTTCCCGGGTGTCTTTCCGCGCACACTGTTTCCCGGGCAGATTGACACTGTCGAAGTGCTCGTGCACCCTGCCGATTTCGGTACCTTTGAAGGGTTCGTTCGTCTGGGGACCACCCCCTGTGATTTCACACAGGACCTGATTATTCGAGGCCGCCTGGTCCCCACCGCCCTGGAAGCAGACCCGAATCCCGTCATCTTCGACTTTGCGGCCGTGGGTGACACATCCTTTGCGGAAGTGACGGTGCGCAATCCCACGGTGTCGCCGATGGCACTCGACAGTATCGGCATACTTTTCCTCAATCCGCCCTTCGCCCTGCTCGACAGTCTCGTGTGGCCGGACTCCACCGGCGCCTACGATTCTCTTGCCGCGCTGACCGGCATCGTATTGCCCGACACCCTGCAGCCCGGAGAGACGCTGACGTTGCGCCTGGCCTATTTCCCGCAGGATGAAGGCAGCGCCTCGGGCCGCCTTTTCTTCCATACCAATGCCCCGTGTGAAGATTCCCTGTATGTAGAATTGCAGGCCTCTTCGTCGCGCAAACCAGCCATCGCACACACTGCGACAAGTTTTGACGATCTGCTCTGTCCCGACGAACAGGCATCCTTTGCCCAGGCCACCTTGCGCAATACCGGCGGGCTGCCTCTGACCGTCAGCGCCCTGCAGCGGACGGGCGCGCACCCCGATGATTTCGACATCATCACGCCCGTGGCTCCCTTCACCATAGAACCGGGCGCCTCGGAAATCGTCCAACTCGTATTTCTCCCGACCGCACACGGCATGCAACGGGATCTTGTACTCGAGGTGCACAGCGATGCGGAAAACGAGCCGCTGCTGCTCATCCCGTTCACTGCGCGCAAGGACTCTGTCGGCATGTCCTTGACGCCGGGCGACCTTGATCTCGGGGAACGCTATATCTGTGAGTTCCCACAGGAGTTCGAATACAGCTACCGCAATCACGGGACGGTGCCGGTGGATCTGACACTGGATGTGAACAGCATCGGTGCAGGGTTCACAGTGGAAGACCATGACTGGCCGGTACGCATTGAGGCGGATGAGGAATTCATTCTCCGTCTGACACTGCAGCCGGACGAGGGCGCGTACGGCACGTACGATGTACAGCTTACTGCCGGAGGTGCTCCTTGTGATCTGTCCTTTGCCGCGACGGTCTCCTACCGTTACGAACCGCATACCGCGGACATCGCGCCTGCCAATATAGACTTCGGTACACTCGGTTACGGTTTCGATGCCTCACGCACGGTGACCGTACACAATCCGCAAGGGACCCCCATGACAGTGCGCATCGTGCCGCCCGGTGGTCCGCAAATCTCCATGATTTCTCCCACCGAAACGGAAATCACGCTGCTTCCCGGTGAGACACAGGAAATAGAACTGCGCATGCTCGCCGAAGGTGAAGGTGAAATCACGGATATGCTTCGCATATTCACCACACAGGTCTGCGACGACAGTCTGGATATTCCGCTCCGCGGCATGATAGAAACGGCCATCGCCGCGTTGACCTTACCGGTATTGGAAGCGGAAATCGGCAGTTACGTCGACATTCCGCTGACACTCACTGCCGCGACGAACCTCGATATCACCGGAACCCGTTCCTTCACAGCGGACATCATCTTCAACAGAAGCATGCTCTGGCCGGAAGAAATCACGGCTGCCGACGCTGCGGTGTCCCACAGCGAAACGGCCGAGGGCAATGACCTCCGCCTGCGTATCACGGTAGATCATGCGAATACGCCCGCAGTAGGCACGCAGGTGCTGCTGCGCTGCCTGGTCATGCTGGGCAACAGTGAGGAGACGCCATTGCGGATAGAGAATTTCGCCTGGACGCAGGGCAGCGCCGCGACGATGACCACGGACGGTCAACTTACCATCACGGGCATCTGTGAGGAAGGCGGTCCGCGACTGATGGCCGGGCCATCCTTGCTGAAGCTGCATCCCGCCCGTCCGAATCCGTTCAACCCGACGACGGAGATTTCTTATTTCCTTCCCGACGACGGCGATACGCGGCTATTGGTGTTCGATCAACTCGGGCGGACTGTCACGACACTGGCTGACGGGCAGCGCAGCGCCGGTTCGCACACCCTCACTTTCGACGCCGGTGATCTGCCGAACGGCATGTATGTCATCGGGCTATTCCACGGCGGTGAAAGCCGTATGATCAGAGTGGTGTTGATGAAGTAATAAAATTCTCTGTGTCCTCTGTGTCCCCTGTGGTTTCCTCTTCATGAGGCGCCACAGTGGCCACAGAGGACTTTCCCCGCTAACGCCCTTCGTACACCACATCGCCCTGAAACACGACCCGCCCTGCTTCGGTGCCGGCGGACGCATGCTTCAGGCGTACGGGTACGGCTTCGAACTCCACGTTCGATGTCTGATGCTCGCGTGCGGGCCTCGGCAGTGATATTTCCCCCGCGATGATGTCGGGGAGATGGATGGGGGCCAGGATATCATCGAGTTCGAGCTGCGTCTCTTCCTTCCAGGGGATTTCCCAGCCCAGCAGGTTGACGTGAAAGGTCGTGTGCAATGCAATCGTCTGCGCGGATGGCGTCAGAACGATGCCGCCGCGTTCCCCGGGGCGGATATGCATGGTGACGGTTTCGTTCAGCGACAACCCGACCCGCGGCGTGGCCCTGGCGGGAATGCCGGTGTATCGTCCCGATACCGCGAGTTGTCCTTCCCCCCGCAGATCGATGCGCATGCGTGCGACACCGTGAGCCAGTCCGGTAATTTCCGCGCTGCGCAAATCCACGCGGACGAGGCCGCTGTCGATATCCAGACGATTCACATAGCTGACGCCGAACACGTGCTTTCTTTCCTTCAACAGCGGACGGGTCGGCAGAAACGCGACGCGCAGATCGTCACTGCGCTGAGTGGCGACAGCACGAAGCATGCGGTTGAGCATACGCACGTCCATGGTCGTCCGCAGATCACGCTGCGGCGAATAGCGGCGTTCGTAAAAACGCAGCGGCTCTTCTGCGCCAGCCAACGCCTCGTCAAGAAAGCGGATACGTTCATCGGATTCCTTCACGGTGGGCAGATCGATGGAGGAACAGGCCATCGCGGTGAGGCACAACACCGTACTGGTGAGAAGCGGGCGCCATCGGGAGCGGAGTCCTGTATACAGGCGATACATAACAGCGCACATGCAGCGCAATCCATGAGGCAGGGATGAGTACGCACACGTGCGTATATACCCGCCGCTCTGTCCATCGGGATGTACGGACGGTGTGTCATTCGCCGCCGTCTTCATTGTCTTCATACCGGACCGCAAAGCGCAACAGGCCCTTGTGCGCCCCTGTTTTCCAATCTGCGATATATCGTTTGGCGACCTCGTCATATTCACCTCACCTGAATGGTTTCAAGGTTGATGCCGACGACGGCGAGCCGTTCGAAGATGAGGACATCGACGACACGGAGGCGATAATCGATCAGTCGACGCGGCGCCGTGATTTGAAGATTGGGGGTCCCCT